>NZ_JAEQNB010000031.1 GCF_016722965.1 Tumebacillus amylolyticus | reverse complement strand
CATTACGAGTAGTGGGTTTCCCCATTCGGAAATCTCCGGATCAAAGTCTGCTTACGACTCCCCGAAGCGTATCGGCGTTTGCCCCGTCCTTCATCGGCACCTGGCGCCAAGGCATCCTCCGTGCGCCCTTCGTAGCTTAACCTAAGTTAATGCTATCGAAAGATCATACATTGATTCGATGTCTTGAATCACAAAGTTTGCTATCCAGTTTTCAAGGAACAAGAGTTTTCAAATCTCATAGGCTGACGCCTAAAGACTTGATCCCTCAAGACTAAACGAGTTAGAGATAGATGAGCTCGAAACGAGCTGGTTTTGAGACCGAAGTCTCCGAGGCCGAAGCCTCATTGAGAACAAGTTCTTTCAGAGCCTCTATTAAGAAGCTCTTCAGAAACATCGTTCTCTGGAAACATAGTTTCCGTGAAGACCGAAGTCTTCTCATTTCTAGCCGTTAGGCTTAGAAGTCCTTAGAAAGGAGGTGATCCAGCCGCACCTTCCGATACGGCTACCTTGTTACGACTTCACCCCAGTTATCGATCCCACCTTAGGCGGCTGGCTCTGCAAGCAGTTACCTCACCGACTTCGGGTGTTACCAACTCCCATGGTGTGACGGGCGGTGTGTACAAGGCCCGGGAACGAATTCACCGCGGCATGCTGATCCGCGATTACTAGCAATTCCGGCTTCATGCAGGCGAGTTGCAGCCTGCAATCCGAACTACGAACGGCTTTCTGGGATTGGCTCCACCTCGCGGCTTCGCAACCCTTTGTACCGTCCATTGTAGCACGTGTGTAGCCCAAGACATAAGGGGCATGATGATTTGACGTCATCCCCGCCTTCCTCCGGTTTGTCACCGGCAGTCTGTTGTAAGTGCTCAACTAAATGGTAGCAACACAACATAGGGGTTGCGCTCGTTGCGGGACTTAACCCAACATCTCACGACACGAGCTGACGACAACCATGCACCACCTGTCACCGCTGCCCCGAAGGGAAGCTCTATCTCTAGA
>NZ_JAEQNB010000030.1 GCF_016722965.1 Tumebacillus amylolyticus | reverse complement strand
GTCTCGTGATGATGGCGGAAAGGTCACACCTGTTCCCATCCCGAACACAGAAGTTAAGCTTTCCAGCGCCGATGGTACTTGGACCGCAGGGTCCCGGGAGAGTAGGACGTCGCGAGGCAACAGAGAAAAGTCCGATCCGGAAATGGGTCGGACTTTTTTTGTTTCTGGGGCTCTTTTTGTGACTAAAAGCTGCAGATAGGAAGCATACTAGATGATGAGTGAGGTATTCCGATCAGATTGATTCATAGAGTATTATATGGCCGTTTTTGTTTGATAGAGTAGATTGAGTTTGAATAGAAAACCGTGTTAAGATTACACCTGTCGCCGCGAGAGAGTGGTGATAAAGAAACAAAAGACACACAATCCAATACGTGCCCTTAGCTCAGCTGGATAGAGCGTCTGACTACGAATCAGAAGGCCGGGAGTTCGAATCTCTCAGGGCACGCCACTTGCGGAAGTGGCTCAGGGGTAGAGCATCGCCTTGCCAAGGCGAGGGTCGCGGGTTCGAATCCCGTCTTCCGCTCCATTTTTACAATCATATATGCGGTCGTGGCGGAATGGCAGACGCGCACGCTTGAGGGGCGTGTGGGGTTTCCCCGTGGAAGTTCGAGTCTTCTCGACCGCACCATGTTTTTTCGTGGGGGATTAGCTCAGTTGGTAGAGCACCTGCCTTGCAAGCAGGGGGTCAGCGGTTCGAATCCGCTATTCTCCACCACTATCTTGGCCCGTTGGAGAAGCGGCTTAACTCACCGCCCTTTCAAGGCGGCATTCACGGGTTCGAATCCCGTACGGGTCACCAATTTACAACTTTCATACGGCTCGGTAGCTCAGTTGGTAGAGCAGTGGACTGAAAATCCACGTGTCGGCGGTTCGACTCCGTCCCGAGCCACCATTGTCGCTTACATGCGACACGATTGATCCTTGAAAACTAAACGAGTGATAGATGAAGATCGATTCGAGTCAGAACCAAACTTTTATTGAGAGTTTGATCCTGGCTCAGGACGAACGCTGGCGGCGTGCCTAATACA
>NZ_JAEQNB010000029.1 GCF_016722965.1 Tumebacillus amylolyticus | reverse complement strand
TCACGCGGAAGACCGCGGGTTCGAATCCCGTCAGCTCCGCCATTTTGGCTCGGTAGCTCAGTTGGTAGAGCAGTGGACTGAAAATCCACGTGTCGGCGGTTCGACTCCGTCCCGAGCCACCATTTTCATCACAAGTACAAATACCCATGCGGAAGTGGCTCAGGGGTAGAGCATCGCCTTGCCAAGGCGAGGGTCGCGGGTTCGAATCCCGTCTTCCGCTCCACTTTTTCAAAAAAAAACGGGCCCATAGCTCAGTTGGCTAGAGCGCACGACTGATAATCGTGAGGTCGGAAGTTCGAATCTTCTTGGGCCCACCATTCATACTTTTGCCTGTCTCGTGGTGATGGCGGAAAGGTCACACCTGTTCCCATCCCGAACACAGAAGTTAAGCTTTCCAGCGCCGATGGTACTTGGACCGCAGGGTCCCGGGAGAGTAGGACGCCGCGGGGCGGTAGGTAGAAGTTGTACCAATTTCACACGGAGCTGTGGTGTAGAGGCCTAACATGTCCGCCTGTCACGCGGAAGACCGCGGGTTCGAATCCCGTCAGCTCCGCCATCTACAACAAATACCTCGTTTGCGGAAGTGGCTCAGGGGTAGAGCATCGCCTTGCCAAGGCGAGGGTCGCGGGTTCGAATCCCGTCTTCCGCTCCACATGAAAAAGCTCGATCTCTTCGGAGATCGGGCTTTTTTTGTTGCCTTGGTTCGAGTACGTAGGTGAACGGAAGCTCCAGTAGTAGGAGAAGCCGGTTTCGTGGTCTTCTTTTGTCAATTCGAGAGGGACTGTGACTGCAATGTCGAGGGGCGCAGTCGGCGTAGGGTCATCTCGTTATGGTTTTAAATAGCATGAAAATAAACTCATGCCGGTGAGGATCGTGGAGGAAATCGAATGATTGGAGATGAAGTGTGACGAGAACGGCGAGAATGTTTGTTTTTGTTTTCGTTTGGCTTTGGGGCGCGTTTGAGTTCGCAGGACGGGCATGATAAGATAACTCTTGTCGCCGCGAGAGACACAGCGGTTGACGCGATTGATCCTTGAAAACTAAACGAGTGATAGATGAAGATCGATTCGAGTCAGCGAACCAAACTTTTATTGAGAGTTTGATC
>NZ_JAEQNB010000028.1 GCF_016722965.1 Tumebacillus amylolyticus | reverse complement strand
ACGGTCAACGTGGTAAGACCCCCTGTAGACGACAGGGTTGATAGGCTGGAGGTGTACGTGCCGCGAGGCATTCAGCTGACCAGTACTAATCGGTCGAGGGCTTATCCTAAGTTTCTTGAATCAACACACAAAGTGAGCTATCCGGTTTCATCTGCGGCCATGGCGGAATTGGCAGACGCGCAAGATTCAGGTTCTTGTGGGGGCAACCCCGTGGAGGTTCAAGTCCTCTTGGCCGCACCAAATCAGATATAGAAAGACCCGATCCGATAACGGATCGGGTCTTTTTTTGTTACAATGGACGCAAAAGGAGGCTGGTTCGTTTGAATTTTGATGAGGTTGTGGAAAGACGAGGTACGAACTCGTATAAATGGGATCAAGTCGAGAAGCTGTTTGGCTCGGCTGAGGTGCTCCCGATGTGGGTTGCGGATATGGATTTCCAAGCTCCTGAATCCGTTCGATCGGCATTAGCGGATCGGGTGGCTCACGGGGTGTTCGGGTATGGTGCGAAACCGCAGTCGTATCTTGATTCGATTTTGGCGTGGTTGCAGAAACGCCATGCGTGGGTCGTCCCGCAATCGTGGTTGGCTTACAGTCCGAGCGTTTTGACGTCACTTGCGATCCTGCTTGAGATCTATACGAAGACAGGGGACGGAGTGATCTTGCAGACACCTGTGTACCATGCGTTTTTCCATGTCATTCGGGGGAATGAGCGCAAGGTAGTGGAGAACTCGTTGCGGTATCAAGACGGGCGTTACACGATGGACTTTGAGGACTTGGAGGAAAAGCTGAAAGCCGGTGCAAAGGTGATGGTGCTTTGCTCCCCGCACAATCCGGTCGGTCGCGTATGGGAACCGGAGGAATTGCGTAAAGTGGGCGAACTTTGTTTGAAATACAAGGTTCCGGTGATTTCTGACGAGATACACTTCGACCTCGTGATGGACGGTCATCGTCATACGGTGTTCTCCTCGCTATCTGAGAAGTTGGCGCAAAATTCGGTGACGTTGTTTTCAATTACGAAAACGTTTAATCTGGCAGGAATTCATACGTCGACGGCCGTCATTGCGAACGATCATGTGCGCCGTCAGTTCAACTTCCGTCTGAACTCGTTGAACTTGGGGATGGAGAGTGCATTTTCCCCGATTGCAACAGAAGCTGCGTATACGGGCGGTGTTGAGTGGTTGAACGAGGTGCGGAAGTATGTGCAGGACAACTATGAGTTCATGTGCGCATTTGTGGCGGAAAAGATGCCGCAAATTAAAGTTGCTCCCTTGGAAGCCACGTATTTGGCGTGGCTGGATGTTTCCGAACTTGGGATGAACGGTGAGGAATTGAAGGCGTGGATGTACCAAGAAGCCAAGGTGGCGCTGAATGAGGGATCTGCTTTTGGGAAAAGCGGCGAAGGCTTCTTGCGGCTGAATCTTGCTTGTCCGCGGGCGATTCTGGTAGAGGGTTTGAATCGTATGGCTGCAAGTTTGGTAGGAAAAACGAGCATGAGAACAAAATGAAGAGTTCCTTTCACGCGGTTCCTTGATTCGACAGGGATCGCGTGAATTTGTGCCGGAACGGTCATGTTGTGCTGTTGAGAGGAAGCTGCGGGCATGATAAGATAACTCTTGTCGCCGCGAGAGACAAGCGGTTGATGAGATTGATCCTTGAAAACTAAACGAGTGATAGATGAAGATCGATTCGAGTCAGTGAACCAAACTTTTATTGAGAGTTTGATCCTGGCTCAGGACGA
>NZ_JAEQNB010000027.1 GCF_016722965.1 Tumebacillus amylolyticus | reverse complement strand
ACTCTAACGCTAGCCCTAAAGCTATTTCGGGGAGAACCAGCTATCTCCGGGTTCGATTGGAATTTCACCGCTACCCCCAGCTCATCCCCGCACTTTTCAACGTGCGTGGGTTCGGTCCTCCATTGCATTTTACTGCAACTTCAACCTGTCCAGGGGTAGATCACCCGGTTTCGGGTCTACGACCGAGAACTTTCGCCCTCTTCAGACGCGCTTTCGCTACGGCTCCGGCTTCTCACCTTAACCTCGCTCGCGATCGTAACTCGCCGGTTCATTCTACAAAAGGCACGCCGTCAGGCATGAACGCCCTCCGACTGATTGTAGGCACACGGTTTCAGGTTCTTTTTCACTCCGCTCCCGCGGTGCTTTTCACCTTTCCCTCACGGTACTGGTTCACTATCGGTCGCCAGGTAGTATTTAGCCTTAGGAGGTGGTCCTCCTTGATTCCCACGGGATTTCTCGTGTCCCGCGGTACTTGGGGTATCGCTCCGGCGGTGTTTGCGTTTTAGATACGAGACTTTCACTCTCTTCGGTGGGCCTTTCCAGACCCTTCTCCTACCCAAACAACCTACCTGATGGAACGCCCCGCAACCCCGTACAACCGAAGCCGTACGGTTTGGGCTACTCCCCGTTCGCTCGCCGCTACTTAGGGAATCACTATTGTTTTCTCTTCCTCAGGGTACTTAGATGTTTCAGTTCCCCTGGTGTACCTCTATACACCTATGGATTCAGTGTACAGTACTACTCCATTACGAGTAGTGGGTTTCCCCATTCGGAAATCTCCGGATCAAAGTCTGCTTACGACTCCCCGAAGCGTATCGGCGTTTGCCCCGTCCTTCATCGGCACCTGGCGCCAAGGCATCCTCCGTGCGCCCTTCGTAGCTTAACCTAAGTTAATGCTATCGAAAGATCATACATTGATTCGATGTCTTGAATCACAAAGTTTGCTATCCAGTTTTCAAGGAACAATCGTGTCAGCCGCTTGTCTCTCGCGGTGACAAGAGTTATCTTATCACATACATAAGATCTCACCACGGAAAGTCTCGAACAAAACCGCACCAAACGGAAGACCCCCAAACTCCACAACGCTGTTGCTCTTACAATCTGCGTTTTTTGTTATCGTTTCGTTGACTCACGGCAACAAAAAAGACCCGATCCTCAATAGGATCGGGTCTTTCATCTTGTGGCGGAGCTGACGGGATTCGAACCCGCGGTCTTCCGCGTGACAGGCGGACATGTTAGGCCACTACACCACAGCTCCGTATACAATTTGTGAAGATAAAAATGGCTCCCCGAGCAAGACTCGAACTTGCGACCATCCGATTAACAGTCGGGCGCTCTACCAACTGAGCTATCGGGGAATATTCATGGGGCGATCGAGGGGAATCGAACCCCCGAGTGCCAGAGCCACAATCTGGTGCGTTAACCACTTCGCCACGACCGCCATGAGTGGCAGGGGCAGCAGGACTTGAACCCACGACATTCGGTTTTGGAGACCGACGTTCTACCAACTGAACTATGCCCCTGCGAAGTATTAAAAACAAAAATGGTAGCGGCGGAGGGATTCGAACCCCCGACCCTCCGGGTATGAACCGAATGCTCTAGCCAGCTGAGCTACACCGCCACGATGGCGGAGAGAAGGGGATTCGAACCCCTGAGACGGTTTCCCGCCTACACGATTTCCAATCGTGCTCCTTCGACCAAGCTCGGACATCTCTCCATGAGAAGAAAACTGGATGGAGCAAACTTTGTGTGTGATTCAAGAACTTAGGATAAGCCCTCGACCGATTAGTACTGGTCAGCTGAATGCCTCGCGGCACGTACACCTCCAGCCTATCAACCCTGTCGTCTA
>NZ_JAEQNB010000026.1 GCF_016722965.1 Tumebacillus amylolyticus | reverse complement strand
AGGCACGCCGCCAGCGTTCGTCCTGAGCCAGGATCAAACTCTCAATAAAAGTTTGGTTCGCTGACTCGAATCGATCTTCATCTATCACTCGTTTAGTTTTCAAGGATCAATCGTGTCGCTCAGAGGCGACCTGATTAAGATACCACGACAATCAACTTCAAGTCAACTGTCAATCTCAACCACTCATCTCAACTTTTTTCATCACCGCATCTCTCGCGGCGACAAGAGCTATCCTACCACGCCGCATATAACAGCCGCAATCCTCAAATGTTAGAAACAGAACCAACTAGGGGAAGGAGCCTCCCGCATGAGCGACAACCAAAACAAGAAAACCTTCAAACCCTTCATCTCGTCCTCCGAAAGACCGCCGGAGCTCACCCTCACCGCGATCGTCATCGGGATTGTCCTCGCCATCGTCTTCGGTGCAGCCAACGCCTATCTCGGCCTGATCATCGGGATGACAATCTCCGCTTCCATCCCGGCTGCCGTAATCTCCATGGCCATCATCCGAGGCATTCTCCGCCGCAACTCGATCTTGGAGAACAACATCGTGCAGACAATTACCACCGCCGGAGAAGCGGTCGCGGCCGGTGCGATTTTCACCCTGCCTGCGCTGTTTCTGTGGAAGGTCAACCCCGGCCTTTTCAAAATCACGCTGATCGTCTTGACCGGCGGTTTCCTCGGCGTGCTGTTCATGATTCCGTTGCGCCGCTTGCTGATCGTCAAAGAACACGACCGCTTGCCCTATCCCGAAGGCACAGCCTGCGCCCAAGTCCTCGTCGCCGGAGAAGAAGGCGGCGGACGCGCCAAACTGGTCTTCGGCGGTCTCGCCATCGGCGGCGTCTTCAAATTGTTCGCCGACGGTCTGAAGATGTTCCCTTCCGAAATCGAAACCAAAGTGGCCGGACTTCGCAATGGCGTCATCGGCATGGACACATTTCCATCCCTGCTCGCCGTCGGCTTCATCGTCGGTCCGCGCGTCGGTGCCATGATGGCGGCCGGCGGGGTGTTGGCTTGGCTCGTCCTCATCCCGATGATCGCGTTCTTCGGAGCTCACGGCGGTGCCATTGCACCGGGCAAAGACCCGATCTCCACCCTCGACGCCTGGGGCATTTGGGACAACTACATCCGCTACATAGGAGCAGGCGCTGTCGCAACCGGCGGTCTCATCTCCCTCGTGCGCACGCTCCCCATGCTGTGGAGTTCGCTTGCTTCTACTTTCCGTGGCTTGCAAGGCACAAAAAACGACACCCACACGGTAGAGCTCCTGCGCACCGAACAAGACCTTAGCCGAAAAATCACCCTGCCCGCCGCCGCGATTCTCCTGCTCGCCGCTGCCTTCCTGCCCCAAATCAACACGGGCATCATCGGCGCTATCGGCATCGCGGTGTTCGGGTTCCTGTTCGTCACCGTCGCCTCGCGCATCGTCGGCGCCATCGGCTCCTCCTCGAGCCCCGTCTCCGGCATGACGATCGCCACGTTGCTGATCGTCACTTCGGTCTACCGCGCATTCGGCTACTCCGGTATGGACGGTATGATCACAGCGCTGACCGTCGGCGCCATTATCTGTGTGGCACTCGCCATCGCAGGCGACATCTCGCAAGACCTCAAAACCGGCTACCTCGTCGGAGCCACCCCGCGCGCGCAGCAGTTGGCGATGTTGATCGGCATCCTCGGCTCCGGCCTCGTCATCGGCTGGGTCCTGCTCTTGCTCAACGACGCCTACGGATTCGGTTCCAAGGAACTCCCGGCACCCAAAGCGGTCCTCATGAAACTGATCGTCGAAGGCATCATGAACGCGAACATGCCGTGGGATCTCGTCTTCATCGGAGTCGCCATCGCCGTAGTCATCGAACTGCTCGGCATCGAAGCTCTCCCCGTCGCGGTCGGCATCTACCTGCCCGTTCACACCTCGACCCCGATCTTCCTCGGCGGCCTCGTGCGCTACTTCTACTTGCTCTTGCAAAAAAGAGGCGCCGACAAACCCGAAGAAGAACGCGTCGAACGCGGTGTCCTGCTCTGCTCCGGCCTGATCGCGGGCGAATCGCTGATCGGCATCTTGATCGCCGGCCTCGTCTCGCTCAAAATCACCTTGCCCGAAGCCAAACTCGGCGGTCAGTTCCTCTCGCTGGTGATCTTCCTCGCCCTCGCTGTGTGGGTCGGCTGGATGTCAGGACGACAGCCACGCAAAACCTAACAACGGGAACGCAAAAAAAGGCTCGATCTTCACTAAGAAGATCGAGCCTTTCTCTACAAACGTTTGGCGGAGCTGACGGGATTCGAACCCGCGGTCTTCCGCGTGACAGGCGGACATGTTAGGCCACTACACCACAGCTCCATGTGGTTGCGGGGACAGGACTTGAACCTGCGACCTTCGGGTTATG
>NZ_JAEQNB010000025.1 GCF_016722965.1 Tumebacillus amylolyticus | reverse complement strand
TGCATGTATTAGGCACGCCGCCAGCGTTCGTCCTGAGCCAGGATCAAACTCTCAATAAAAGTTTGGTTCGCTGACTCGAATCGATCTTCATCTATCACTCGTTTAGTTTTCAAGGATCAATCGCGTCAACCGCTGTGTCTCTCGCGGCGACAAGAGTTATCTTACCATGCCCACAAGGCTTGTCTCAACTCACTGGAATGTCATACCAGAACAAATTCCGTTGAAAGTCCTCATTTATGACGATCTCGCGAACTGATCTCCGTATTTTGTTCTCGGAACATAGAAAAACGCACCCACATGGGGTGCGTTTTACGCTTTTTTCTTTTTCTTGACCTGTTTGTAGCGTTTTTTCACCTCGTCGCTCGAGAGCTCGTCGATGATTTGTACACCCTCCTGCCACTTGCTTGTCGTCCGGCATGAAGGATATCGGCTGCAACCAAGGAACTTCTCCTCTCCCTTGGCCCGCACCACCATCACAGAACCGCACTTCGGGCAGCACTGGTTCGTGACTTGCACCAACTTCGATGCAGCCTCCACCGGTTTGCCTTCCTTGTCGATCTTGAGGATGTTCTTGCACTTCGGGTACCCGCTGCATGCCAAAAACTCGCCATAACGCCCCTTGCGCTTCACCAACGCAGAACCGCACTTGTCGCACTTATGCTCTGTCTCCACAACCAACGGCTCCGGCACCCCGCGCTTGCCATACGCAAAACGCCCTCGGCACTGGTAACAGAAATACTGCTTCACAGGCTTTTTCTTCCCCTTGGGCACCGATTCCGTCAAGGTCAGATGGTGCGTACAACTCGGACAAGGAACCGTCGTCGACTCCCCGACCGGCACGATATACTTGCACTTCGGATATCCTCCGCAAGCATACACATCCCCATACTTCGTCGTCCGCCGCCACAAAGGTTGCCCACAGGCCGGGCAACTTCGCTCTGTCTGCTCCCCCAACACCACACGGTCACCCGTTTTCATCGCCACTTCCAACGTCTCGGCAAAAGGACGATAAAACTCATCGAGCAACAAGCGCCACTCCCGCGCACCCTCCGCCACGTTGTCCAACTGCTTCTCCATCTCCGCCGTGAATTCGACGTTAATCAGCCCCGGAAAGTGCGCCACCAACGTATGGCAAACCGCACGCCCGATATCGGTCGGGTGAAACCACTTTTTGTCCACCACGATCACATAATCCCGCGCTTTCAACACCGAGATGATGCTCGCATACGTACTAGGACGCCCGACGCCGCGCTTCTCCAACTCCTTGACCAAACTCGCCTCGGTGTAATAGGCCGGCGGCTTCGTAAAGTGCTGCGAAGGCTTGACCTCTCTCACCTGCAAACGCTGACCCGTTTCCACCGGCGGCAGAGTCACATCCTGCTCCTCATGATCGCCGCCCGCTTTTTTCGGGTCGATCCCTTCTTCATACAGCTTCAAAAAACCATCAAACTTCAGCGTACGTCCGTTCGCCTTCCAGCCAAAACGCCCCGACTGGATGCTCACCGAAACCGTATCATACACTGCCGCCGCCATCTGGCTCGCCAAAAAACGCTCATAAATGAGCTTGTACGAACGAAACTGATCCGGTGCCAATTGCGACTTCAACCGCTCCGGCGTCCACTCCAAATGAGTCGGTCGAATCGCTTCGTGCGCATCTTGTGCGCTGTCTTTGGATCGATAAAAATTCGGTCTCGACGGTCGATACGCTTGCCCGAACCGCTCGCCGATCATCTTCAACGCTTCTTGTTGCATATGCGGCGCCACACGGGTGGAGTCGGTCCGCATATAGGTGATCAAACCGGACGTCTGCCCGTTGACATCGATCCCTTCATATAACTGTTGCGCCACACGCATCGTCTTCGCCACGTCAAACCGCAACTTGCGCGAAGCCTCTTGCTGCAGAGTTGACGTCGTAAACGGCGGTGCCGGGTATCGCTTCTTTTCCGCGCGCTCCACATCTGTAATTCCAAACGTCTGCGCCTTCGCCTCAGCGACGATGGCCGCCGCCAGATCTCCGGTTGGAATCTTCGCCTTTTTCCCCTCAATCGTCGTCAATTGACAGGTAAAAGGTGACGCATCCCCTCCGGTCTGCACCTGCGCGTGAATCTCCCAATACTCTTCCGTCTTGAAGTTCTCAATCTCCTCCGCCCGCTGCACGACTAACAAAAGCGCCACAGACTGCACACGCCCCGCCGACAGACCATGCCGGATCTTGCGCCCCAAAAACGGACTCAACTTGTACCCCACCAGCCGGTCGAGAATCCGACGAGCCTGCTGCGAATCAACCAGATGCCGGTCGATGGCACGCGGCTGCGACATCGCTTGCAGAACGGCTTTTTTATTAATCTCATGGAACGTCACGCGTTGAATCCGCTTACCCGGCCCTTTCAAGAGCTCCTCCAAGTGAAACGCAATCGCTTCCCCTTCGCGGTCCGGGTCGGTACTCAAAATAATCGTATCGGAAGACTTGGCGAGGCTGCGCAATTCCTTGACCAGCGCCACCTTGCCCTTCATCACTTCATATTGCGGTTCAAAACGCTTTTCAATATCGACACCAAAGCTTTTTTCCGGCAGGTCGCGGATGTGACCCATCGATGCTTTGACAACGTACTCTCTCCCCAAATAGGAGTTGATCGCTTTGGCCTTCGCAGGCGACTCCACGATCACTAGGTGTTTGGCCATCTCTTCAACCCCTTTCTATGCAAAAAAAGGACTCGATCCTCATCCGGATCGAGCCCTTTCTCTAGTGCCTCGCGACGTCCTACTCTCCCGGGACCCTGCGGTCCAAGTACCATCGGCGCTGGAAAGCTTAACTTCTGTGTTCGGGATGGGAACAGGTGTGACCTTTCCGCCATCATCACGAGACTT
>NZ_JAEQNB010000024.1 GCF_016722965.1 Tumebacillus amylolyticus | reverse complement strand
CGCCGCCAGCGTTCGTCCTGAGCCAGGATCAAACTCTCAATAAAAGTTTGGTTCTGACTCGAATCGATCTTCATCTATCACTCGTTTAGTTTTCAAGGATCAATCGTGTCGCTCAGAGGCGACTTTGATAATGTACCACATTGCATATCAGAATGCAACAGGTATTTTTTATCATGCCCCGCATCTCTCGCGGCGACAAGGAACATCTTATCACGCCCGTCCCTTACGCACAATTCCAACGCCCAAACAAATCAAAACAAAAAACGCTGCCAACACGCACTCCTGGCAGCGTTTCTCGCTTATTCTCGAATCAGCTTGCGACTGACTCCCTCGTTGCGGTCCACACTGGACCATTCGTAGTTCTTCACCTGAACCTTGATCTTGATGGAAGACAAACAATCGGACGGCAGATTGAGCAATTCATTTGCTTGAATCAAGATGTTCATCGGATTGAACTCCACCGGTACAGGCAACGGCCTCGGACGAGGCGCGGGATCTGGTATCGGCACAGGGTCTACAGGCAGTGGATCAACCCCCGTATCCTCATAGATAGGGCCTGGATACGGACTCGGGTCTGGGAAATCACCATCTGGGCTCGGCTCCCCGGCCATGATCTGCATCTGCTGCGCCCGAGACGCCACGGCCATTTGTTCATGCTCCACCGAAATCGGCTGAACCACCCGATCCAATTCATCGAGAACCACCAAGAGGTTTTCCTTCGCCACCGTCACATACCCGTTCTGCACCAACGCCCCTACAAGTTTGTTCACCACTTCTCGGACATCGAACGATTCCAAACTCACACCCTCCGGCGGAATCGTCGTAACGACAAGCCGTGTAGGACTGGCAATCATCGAACTCACAGTCTCTTCGATGCACCGCCCCACTTTTTCCCCGTCATACAAAACGGTGAACGTAACCAAACTCCGCAACGTCGTATTCAGCGCCTCGATGACCTTGTCCCGTACGCGTTGTGCCGTCATCCCCACGAGGTTCGACTCAGGTGTTTCAAGACTTTCTATGTACGGCAAGGGCCCAACCTCTGTCTGCGCTTCAAACGCAAACTTCAGATCGATTTCGATGTCCTCAAGCTCCACGAACGGGATCGGAAACATCCGTAACAACTCATCTCTTTCATATTGAAGCGCGAGATCCCTCGAGGCTTGGTCGGAAGAACTGCGCGCCGCCACAATCGACTTCATCAAATCCCCCAAGACGATTCCCATATCATATCCCATGCCCTTACTACCCCCTTGTCTCCCTTGATGATAGGAAAAAACGGGCAACTCACACATGCGTTTGCCCGTCTCCCTATTACCCTGCGTAAGTATAGTTACTTCAGAAGCTGTTGCAGAATCGAGTCCATCTCATTGGCTTGAGACTTACCGGTCTCCTCTTCGTCCATCCAGATCGGCTTGCGCTTGAACCCGACGTGGTACGCCACGTATTCGAGTGCAATCTGATGCTCTCCGATGCGAACGAGATGAAACCCTTTTTCCTTGCCGACGATCTGGCCTTTCGGATTCTCTTGCAAACAGCGGTTCAAGTAGTCCATCTGTTTCTGAATCGCGCTCTCATCTTTCATGTTCGTCGGGTCGGTATTCCCAATCACCACACGTTTGATGAAACGCATTTCCGCGATGTCAAATGTCTCGCTCATGAGCCATCCCTCTATTTCGTTGTCGTCGTCAGTTCTTTGGCAACCGGGGTGATCGATTGATGGAGCATGTCGAGCACGCGAGCCAACCCTTCCGGAGTGCCCTTGTCTTTGGCATGCACTTGAACATGGTAGCGAGCCGAGTTGTCGCTTTGACGCGTGTTCTCCGTCGACGAGGTTACACTGCCGTGAACCTCAACGGAAACACCCCAGAACGAACCGGAGACGCTGCCGCCCACTTCGTATTCGAACTTATCTTTGGATTGGAACGAAGATTTCACTTCCATGTCAAACGTTACATCTACGAGGTCGATGCCCAGATTCGGAATCGGCACAATCGCCAGAAGCGGAACGGAGATCTCAACTTGCTGATCGACAAACGGTTTGGAACTCGGGTCCGCCGGATTGTATGCCGGATTTTCCACCATCCGGTTGTACTCAAATTTCACGTGACGCGGACCGGTTGGTTTCCCGTCTTTGTCTTTTTCAATTCCGACCGTTTGGATAAAATCAGCGGTCGCGCGTGCCAACCCGATTTGAGCGTCACAAGCCGCTTTGATCGGAGCCCCGATTAGATCTTGCATCGGAAGCCCTTTGAATTGTTCAGACATGTTCACGAGATCAGACATCGTGCATTCCCCTTCCAGTCTCTAAGGTAGGTACTTCATGAGGTAATCGTTGATGCGCAACAATGCTTCGGGCGGTTCAGTGCCCTGTATCTCTATTTGAATCCTTGCCAGATTCGGCTCACTGTCCTTGCCGCGTCTGGCAAAGCTTGAAGTCAAATCCTTTTGGTTGGGCGGCGTCTCGACGGTGGCCCCCAGCGAACTCTGTTTGAACGGGTTGTTATCCGTTTTTGCGATCAAATCCGCGAACTGAACGTTGAACTCCACCGTCAGCCTGTCGATCTTGGTGCTCGACAACGGAATGAGCGTGATCAGCGGAATCTGGATGGTTTCCACGGACTGACCCGGTTGCGTGGAAGGCAACATGATTTGCGTCATCTTCGGGGAGCCGTCCTTCTCAAACCAAGTCAGAATGCTCTCCAGAGAGGATTGTTGTGCTGCTGCATTTGCTTGAATCACGGAGTCTTTGATCGCAGCGAGTAAATCGTGGAATACGAACTGTTCTGCCACTTAACAAACCTCCTGCCAATTAATCGAAGTGAAGTAACTCTTTACTCGATCTATAGTTATTGGATCAAGAAACCAGTTATTCTCAAAAATTTAGGAAAACAAAAAAAAGTCCCGTTCCACTCGGGAACGAGACTTTTCTATGCTTCTATGCGGGTGTTCGATTGCCTCGCGACGTCCTACTCTCCCGGGACCCTGCGGTCCAAGTACCATCGGCGCTGGAAAGCTTAACTTCTGTGTTCGGGATGGGAACAGGTGTGACCTTTCCGCCATCATCACGAGACATG
>NZ_JAEQNB010000023.1 GCF_016722965.1 Tumebacillus amylolyticus | reverse complement strand
CCTGAGCCAGGATCAAACTCTCAATAAAAGTTTGGTTCTGACTCGAATCGATCTTCATCTATCACTCGTTTAGTTTTCAAGGATCAATCGTGTCGCTCAGAGGCGACGTTTATTAGACTACCATGAAGCTCGTCCAACTGTCAACACTCTAATTTCAACCATTTTCATCACCACCGCATCTCGCGGCGACAAGAGTTATCTTACCACGTCCCACGCCTACGCTCAATTTTAACATCGAAACAAATCAAAACAAATTCCCCACACCGACCTCATGTCCTCGTTTCATTATCTGGACCAACTTGTAGAGTCCGCTCTCAACGAAACGCATTACACACAACCGGCTAATTCACTCATTTACCTCAGACCAACTTCCCCTAGAGGATCTGGAGTCCACTTTCAATAACCTTACAATCCCCCAATTAAAAACCTACGCTACTTCACTTGGCATCACCTCATTCAACTCAAAAACAAAAAAGCCCCACCTTATCGAACCCATCATCCGCCACATACGAGCCAGCAAAATACCGGAAACCCTGCGAACGTATGACGAGTATCCCATCCCCTAAGCCAAAGGAGGAGATAAAACAGGCCCCGTCCGCGCGTTTTTGTCAGTTCTACCTTCTACGACTTACAACAAGTGCGCCAAGACATCGGCCATTTCGTGGACTCTCACGGATTCGAAGCCGTCCTCTTCGAAGAAGGACATATCGCCTAAGGTTCCTCAGATGCACCTGTCTCTTACTGCTACGAAGAAATCAAGGGTTGCGACATCCTGGTCTCTATCATTGGGGGCCGCTTTGGTTCCGCCTCCTCCGAGCTTCGATATTCTGTCTCCCAAGCTGAACTCCGACGAGCCCACGAACTCAATAAACAAGTCCACATCTTTATCCACAAAAATGTCCACGCCGAATACGAAACGTACAAAGCAAATCGCAGCAATCCAAACTTCGTTCTCGAGATAAAGCTCACCCTGCATGGATATGCGTCAGAGAACTACTTCATTTGCCCTGGACTGTATCGTTTTTCACATGGAAAGAACTCGAATTCCTTTTGTGCTTCAATGGCTACCACAATGGCATCCAGCACATGATTCGATTTTCGTCCTAACTATTGACAAACACCTTATCCAATCCGAACATTGGGACCCCTCTATGATTACAACAATCCAAACCGTGATCGAAATGCAAAAAAAGACCTGATCTGTAATAGATCAGGTCTTTTCTCTCAGTGCCTCGCGACGTCCTACTCTCCCGGGACCCTGCGGTCCAAGTACCATCGGCGCTGGAAAGCTTAACTTCTGTGTTCGGGATGGGAACAGGTGTGACCTTTCCGCCATCATCACGAGACTTATGAAATTAATGGTGGGCCCAAGAAGATTCGAACTTCCGACCTCACGATTATCAGTCGTGCGCTCTAGCCAACTGAGCTATGGGCCCATGTAAAGCAGTGTTAAAAATGGCGGAGCTGACGGGATTCGAACCCGCGGTCTTCCGCGTGACAGGCGGACATGTTAGGCCACTACACCACAGCTCCATGTGGTTGCGGGGACAGGACTTGAACCTGCGACCTTCGGGTTATGAGCCCGACGAGCTGCCAACTGCTCCACCCCGCGATAATATGAAGTTTAAAAATGGTGGAGGTTGACGGGATCGAACCGCCGACCCTCTGCTTGTAAGGCAGATGCTCTCCCAGCTGAGCTAAACCTCCACTTGGTGACCCGTACGGGATTCGAACCCGTGAATGCCGCCTTGAAAGGGCGGTGAGTTAAGCCGCTTCTCCAACGGGCCAAATGGCTCCCCGAGCAAGACTCGAACTTGCGACCATCCGATTAACAGTCGGGCGCTCTACCAACTGAGCTATCGAGGAATAATACATGGTGGAGAATAGCGGATTCGAACCGCTGACCCCCTGCTTGCAAGGCAGGTGCTCTACCAACTGAGCTAATCCCCCAAAAGTAAATGGCGCGCCCTGAGAGATTCGAACTCCCGGCCTTTTGATTCGTAGTCAAACGCTCTATCCAGCTGAGCTAAGGGCGCATATTTGATTTGGTGAAAATGGTGAGCCATGAAGGACTTGAACCTTCGACACCCTGATTAAAAGTCAGGTGCTCTACCAACTGAGCTAATGGCTCGCAAATGGCTGGGGAGGAAGGGATCGAACCTTCGCATGACGGAGTCAAAGTCCGTTGCCTTACCGCTTGGCGACTCCCCAACGAGGCGACTTGATTAAGATAACATGTTTTGTTTCTCGTGTCAAGCGCGATTTCGTAATTTCTCAATCACTCGCGGTGACAAGAGTTATCTTATCATCCTGTTCCGGAAGACTCAACTTCCTCACCTGTGCAAAACCGCACAATACACGTAATCTCGGCGATCAACCTGCCGTTTCCTCATGCGCTCTTCAACATTCTAACCGAAACATCTACTTCTATACCACCGGATACGAAAAAACGCCCTGCTCATCGCGATCCGCGAAGTAGCAAGGCGTTTTTTCACAAAGAAAGTATGTAATGTCGTGCATTCGGCTCCGAATCCGACCTCAAAGCGTACCGTCGACAGCGGCTCCGACCAGGCGACCCTGCGGCACACACAACGATTCCCTTAGTGCTGCTTCCTTCCGGACCTGACACGATTCAGGAGGCTGCGTTGCGCAGGACCCAATCCTCAACACCACTGTTTCCGACGGCCGTCCTCTTAGGAACGAACCCTCGACCGAACATCGACCCCGCTGTAGCGGATTGCGGGTTACAGGGCACCGCTAACTCCCCGTCTAGCGCGACAAGATCATCTTAGCACGTTTACTTCATTCGCTCAAAACCACTCCTCAAACAAACTCAAACAAATGCCCACGTACCACGCTTTCGCATGATAGACACTCGTGTATGCGCCGTTTTCCGCCGTGTTACAAGTATGCAAAAAAAAAGGCCCTTCTCTTGATGAAAAGAGAAGGGCCTTTTTCGAAAGTATGGTCGGAATGCAGGGATTCGAACCCTGGACCTCACGCTCCCGAAGCGTGCGCGCTACCAAGCTGCGCTACATTCCGTCACTGTTGACTGGACTTATCTTACCACGCCCGTTGCACAGACTCAATCCTGCTCATACATCAAACCTCGACAAACAGTCCCCTCCTCCCTCATTCAATCAAAATAGCCCCGTCTTGCGCCAGAATTCGCTCTGTAATGAAAAAAAGGGCTCGATCCGCAATCGGATCGAGCCCTTTTTTCCAAGAGAACTGGATGCGCACTTTGTGTGTGATTTAAGAACTTAGGATAAGCCCTCGACCGATTAGTACTGGTCAGCTGAATGCCTCGCGGCACGTACACCTCCAGCCTATCAACCCTGTCGTCTACAGGGGGTCTTACCACGTTGACCGTGTGGGAA
>NZ_JAEQNB010000022.1 GCF_016722965.1 Tumebacillus amylolyticus | reverse complement strand
GTAGACGACAGGGTTGATAGGCTGGAGGTGTACGTGCCGCGAGGCATTCAGCTGACCAGTACTAATCGGTCGAGGGCTTATCCTAAGTTCTTGAATCACACACAAAGTTTGCTACACCAGTTTTTCTACTGCGGTCGTGGCGGAATGGCAGACGCGCACGCTTGAGGGGCGTGTGGGGGTTACCCCGTGGAAGTTCGAGTCTTCTCGACCGCACCATCCGAAAAAAAAGCTCCCAGAGTTACAACTCTGGGAGCTTTTTTATATACTTGTAGTAACCAACGTGAAAGAGAGTGAGAGAATGAGAGTCCTGATCATCGGAGGTACCGGGTTCATCGGGCCGTTCGTGGTGCAACAGCTCGTCGAGCAGGGGCATACGGTCGCTGTCTTCAACCGCGGGCGCAGCGACACGAAACTGCCGGAGGGTGTGCAAGTGATTCGCGGCGATCGCCAAGATCTGTCCAAGTATGTCGCACAATTCAAGAAATTTGCACCGGAAGTCGTATTGGACATGATCCCGTTTTTTGAAAAAGACGCGCAGGCCGTTGTGAACACGTTCCAAGGCTTGGCACGTCGGACCGTCATGATCTCCTCCGGCGATGTTTATCAAGCTTTCGGTCGCATTCACGGCAAGGAGCAAAGTCCGGTCGATCTCAGCGTCATCACCGAATCTTCACCGCTTCGCACGGAATTGTATCTCTATAGAGGAGCCCGGACGGGCGAGTTTTTTGACAACTATGACAAAATCCCTTGTGAGCGTGCGTATCTGAGCAAGCCGAACTTGTTGCCGGGCACGATCTTGCGCCTGCCGGTGGTGTATGGCCCGCGTGACAACCAGCATCGTTTCCGCTCCTACATCGACCAAATGGTCGAAGAGGTGGGGGAGATCAAGTTGCAGAAGGAATGGGGCAATTTCCGATGGACCCACGGGTATGTGGAGAACATCGCGCATGCGATCGTCTGCGCCGTCACCGACAAGCGGGCTGCCAACCGCATCTACAATGTGGGAGAACCGGAGACGCGCCCGTTCCGCGATTGGGTGCGCGATGTGGGCACGCAATTCGGCTGGGAGGGAGAGATCTCTCTGGTGAATCAGGATGAACTCCCGGAATCGGAACGCACCGATTCTAATTTGGAACAACCGATGATCTTTGACACGTCGGCGATTCGTCGTGAATTGGGGTACGAAGAGATCGTTCCGTACGAAGAAGGTCTGCGCCGCACCATCGAGTGGGAGCGCACCACCGACGAATCCGACCTCACCGATATCACGTGAGGAAGGGGAAAACGCCTGTGTCCGCGAGGGGCACAGGCGTTTTTTTTATGATTCGTTTTCGTGGTTCCATTTGTGGTTGATGTAGGCGATGAGGAGTGTGAGGGCCCCGAGGATGAACAGAACGAGCACTTTGTAGATCGTGTCGGAGCCGGCGAGGTCGACGAGGATCGTTTTCAGAGCGACGAGGCCGAGTACGATCGAGCCGAACCAGCGGAACGCGGCTTGTTTGCTGTAAGCTCCCCAGAGAAACAGCAAAAGTGCGTAGAGACCCCAGGAGAGGGAGAGGCTCAGCCAGAGGTTGTGGGGATCGAGGTTGTAGTAGTGCCAGAGGTTGAGGATCTGGAATGTGAGAAGCCCGCCGACCATGACGTGACTGGAGACGGCGAAGAAGGTGGAGAGGGCTTCAGAGTCCGCTTTTTTGGAGTTGAATTGGACTTTGACGGATAGGTAGAAGCCGAGTGCGGCGAGGACGATCCACGCTGCGCCGGATGTGTTCAGGAAGGGCAGGAAGGTGTGGAACCACAGGCCGAGCGGGGCGTCCCAAGTGGCGGCGAACCAATAGAGGGAGACGCAAATTGATTCCGGCGGCGAGTAGTTTGTAGAGGTCGCTGGCTTTTCGTTGTCCGACCATGAGGGCGGCGAAGGTGACGGCGCTCCAGAAGTAGACGGAGAGCAGGGGTTTGAACTCCCAACCCCGCCCGAATTCGGAGCCTGAGATGAGCAGAAGCAGGACGCCGGCGATCAGTTTGCTGTAGAGGGCGAGGGTGGCGTTTCGATTGCCTTGGTAGACGACGAGTGCGGCGAGCAGGTAGACGACGCCCATCGAGGCGAGTGGTACGGTGTAGGAAACGACGCCGTCGGTGAGGAGCAGGGACCAGAGGGTAAACAGCACGCCGTTGGCGAATCCTAGGTAGAGGTTGAGGCCTTCGAAGTTGCGGTTTTGCTGCCAAGAGGAGTAGAGGAAGCTCATGATGTAGAACAAGAAGGCGGCTGCTGCATAGCGCAAGGGCAGGGTCCACGTGTCGGGGTCGAAGTGGATGTAGTAGACGAGGTAGAGTAGCCAGGTTCCGATGAAGGCTTCGGCGCGGAGTTCGAACCAGTTTTTCTTGATGCTGAGGAAGAAGTAGGCGGCGTTGATCACCAGCAGGTAGAGGAACAGGGAGAACACTTGGTCGTTCTCCGGCTGCAAGATGAGCGGTGAGATCAGTCCGCCGAGGAGCGAGATGTGCATCAGGATACGCAGGTTGTAGCGGTAGGCGAGCACCGTGATGCCGGCGGTGATGACGAGCATGGAGAGAAAGACGGTCATGGAGCTCCAGAGATTAAAGTACACACCGGCGAAGGAACAGGTGGTGTACAACAGGGCGGTGCCGAGTCCGGTGACGACTTGGGCGAGGATGAGGTTGACGCTCAGCAGTTTGCGTACGCCCAGCAGAATGACGCCGACGCCGACGAGCATTCCTGCGGCGATCTTGAGGCTGTCGGAGATCCAGCCTTTGTCGACGGCGTATTTGAAGAGGTAAGAGAAGGCCAGAATCAGAAAAAGGGCTCCGAGCAGTGTGATCCAGTTGCGTTTGAAGAATTGACCCATGATGTGTAGCACCTCCTAATTAATGGAGAATAGCGATGTCGCGGATTCGGATGATATTACAAGCATTGGGGAGAAGCGGGCAGGTGACGCCCGTGTAGAGCCATTGTTTGTTTGTATTTGTTTCGACAAAGTGATTGAGGTGGACGTGCATTCGTGTTAAGATAACTCCTGTCAACAGCACAGGGGCATAGTTCAGTTGGTAGAACGTCGGTCTCCAAAACCGAATGTCGTGGGTTCAAGTCCTGCTGCCCCTGCCAATTTCCTTTATGACAAACATACGTTGGGGAGTCGCCAAGCGGTAAGGCAACGGACTTTGACTCCGTCATGCGAAGGTTCGATCCCTTCCTCCCCAGCCACCATACGCGCCCTTAGCTCAGCTGGATAGAGCGTTTGACTACGAATCAAAAGGCCGGGAGTTCGAATCTCTCAGGGCGCGCCATTTCTTCATTATAAGCGGGTGTAGTTCAATGGTAGAACTTCGGCTTCCCAAGCCGACAGCGTGGGTTCGATTCCCATCACCCGCTCCATGTGGGCCCATAGCTCAGTTGGCTAGAGCGCACGACTGATAATCGTGAGGTCGGAAGTTCGAATCTTCTTGGGCCCACCACTGATTTACTTTTTACTTCTTGATCCTTGAAAACTAAACGAGTGATAGATGAAGATCGATTCGAGTCAGAACCAAACTTTTATTGAGAGTTTGATCCTGGCTCAGGACGAACGCTGGCGGCGTGCCTAATACATGCAAGTCG
>NZ_JAEQNB010000021.1 GCF_016722965.1 Tumebacillus amylolyticus | reverse complement strand
ATGTCTCGTGATGATGGCGGAAAGGTCACACCTGTTCCCATCCCGAACACAGAAGTTAAGCTTTCCAGCGCCGATGGTACTTGGACCGCAGGGTCCCGGGAGAGTAGGACGTCGCGAGGCAATATTTATAGAAGAAGAAGACCTGATCCAGTGCTGATCAGGTCTTTTTCTGTGCAGGAGATAGAGGAGCGAAAGAGAAATTGATACGAGGAACATAATTTGGATTCGTCATCATATGGTTTGAGGGGATGCCCGAGGATGGAGAACTTTCTGTTAGCCTACCAAGCAAGAGAATTGGACACGGAGGTCCTGATCAATGCCAACCGCAAAGTCGGAGCTGTGCATTTGGGCGGATGTACAGTGGAGTGTTTACTAAAAGGAATCATTGTTCGCCGAAATGGAATAGATGAATGGGAAGAAGATAAAGATGGACGTAAGCACGGAATCAAACGACCATCTCATATCTTAATAAAAGGACTCGAGCACGTACCGGAACTACTTCGTCGCTTGGATCAGTCACAGCATTTAAAAGATTGTTTGGAAATTCTGCAAAATCCTAAGGTTGACTTTATCGATATGAGATATGATGGTGAGGAAATTGATGAGGACAGATATAAAGAATGGAAGAAAGCATACCATACTTTCATTTTGTGGTTGAAACAACAAATGATGCAACTGCAACAACCTAAATCTAGAAAAAGAGGTAACTGCAAATGATACATAAAAAAGAGATAGCAGACCATCTCCGCAGGTTTCTCGGAAAAGGAAGCCAAGTGAAACTACATTGGGTCTTCAGTCAAACTGCCGATCTATTTGCGGTTTCAGACCGTTTTCGTGACTTGGGGCTAGAACAGCGACAAGAGATCATCCGGCAATGGCAAAAGTCGGTCGATCCTTCGCTCAAGGTCATGTTGATGTCTCTTTATACGCCTGAGGAAGTAGTGGAACTCAGAATTCAGATGGAAGATGAGGAGACCAAAACGTTTGAAGTGCCCACGACATGGCTTGAATTGATGGACTGGGGCCTTCAGGGGAATAAGATCAAAAAAGTGCCGCAGAACCCAAAGACGATCGCCTTTTATTCATTCAAAGGAGGCGTTGGGCGCACCACGGCCTTGGTGCATTCGGCTTGGTCTCTTGCAGCGAAAGGGAAACGTGTGGTCATGGTGGACCTCGACTTTGAGGCTCCGAGTTTGCACCGCACGCAGAAGATGACGGTTCCTGATAAAGGGCTGGTCGATTACCTCTATGAGCGGACGAATCTTTTTGGCGACGATGAGCCGAAGATCAGCATTGCTGACACGATTGGTGAAATCGATGTTCCCCGCGGAAAATTGTTTGTCGTGTCCGCTGGTAAGGTTGACATGGATTACATAGCCAAAGTAGACGATCTGCGGAATCTTTCCATCTACGATCACCGTTTGTGGGAAGATTTTCGCGAGGAACTTGTTGAGCAGTTACAACCGGACTTGATTTTGATCGACTCCCGCACTGGTATCAATGTTTGGGGGGCACTTTCGATGTTGATGATTTCGGATAAATCAATTTTGTTTATGAATCCGAACCCGCAAAACTCCGAGGGGATGGATACGATCTTGACCTCGTTGATCAAGGTAGGCATCGAACCGCATGTGGTCATGTCCCCGGTACTGGGTGACATTGGCCGGGAAAAAGCGATGAGGCTCTGGAAAAACATCGACGAGTCGATGGAACAGGCGCGTGGGGTCAGCCGTAATCAAGAAAGAGCATTTATCGGGGGAGGTTTTCTTGCAGAACCGATCATCATTCCGTACGCTTCTGAAATAGCCATTGCCGATGAGTACCCAGTTCCTGCTTTCCGGGAAATCTATGAAAAAATCGTTGATGTCCTGCAAGATGAATCAGATAAGCAAAAATTGCAGGAGATCTTGTCCGGGCATGAAAGATGGGAAATCATCGAATCTCTGCCTTTTGGGCCGGTCGAACTTGACGGTGAGGTTGAGGTCGAACGGTTCCAACGTACTGCTGATTACGATCGTTTTATTGATCCCTCGACGATCTTGATACGAGGAAAAAAAGGGACCGGCAAAACACAATTGTACCGGATGGCACTCCACCATTTTGATGTTCTCAAAAAATGGAGCCCAAGAAGCTTAGGCCATGTAACTCCTGTTGCAGCTTATGGACAGGGCGCGGTTACATTGAAAGTACATCAGAGGAAAGAGATCGGCGATGAGTTGGCAAAGCGAAGGGTTGATTGGGAATCGTTTTGGTGGCTGGATGCTCTAATGAGTATTACACATGAAAGTTCCGATCAATTGAATGCTCTGACCGACGTACAGAAGTGGTTGGAATTAATCGAGAAATGGACTCCAGATACAAAACGTGAAATTCAAGAGTTGGTCCAACTGGAAGGTCATAGATTGATACTTAGCAAAGAAAGTGTTTGGCTGTTATACGATGACGTGGACCAACTTCCGGTTGAACAACTTATCGGGCTCCTCACCTTTGCCGTCTCGCTTGATAAAATGGGTCTGAAACAGATTCGTCCTAAGATTTTCTTGAGGGATGACATCTGGGATCAGATTGACTTTGTAGAGAAGAAAAGTTTTGTTGGGCGAAACATTGAATTAAAATGGTCAGAGGAAGACTCATACAGATTTGTATTTAATCAGGCAATGCGTTCAGAGAAATTTGCTGAATTGGTAAAGGAACTCGTTCCCGGATTTGATCGGGACCAAGTTGATGATTATGTTTTGGAGACAGCATTAGGGTTGTTGTGGGGTTATGAATGGCATGAAAATGAGCCCCAACCTAAAGTCTCTAATGTAGTACATGGGGTACTTTCGGATGCGGAGAATCAGGTGCTGCCTGGAACCTTGATGAAGATGCTAGATTTTTCAAAACGGCTTGAGATTACGAAAAGGGAACTTGGGGAGGTTCCGTCTAAATCGAATCGTCTATTCCAAAAAAGAACTCTTTGGTCAGCGGTAAAAGCTACATCAAAATTCTGTTGTCAGGAAATTCGGGGGGAATATCCGAAGTTGAATCAATGTGGTTTTTTTGATTTTCTCGAAACCCTGCCTCGGTTCACACCTAATGAACCTTTGCGCGACTGGTGGCAAGAAAATGCTGCAAGTGATTATCCAACGTTTGATGCATTCCTGATGTGGATGAAACAGATAGGGTTAATTTTGACAGTAGAGAGTTCTGTATTTTTCCCTAATATCTATGCAATTGGTTTTGGAATGGTATTAAGAGAGAATACCTGAAGCGGATATGTGCGCTTCAGGTATTTTTTCGTTCACAGATCATGACGCCGCTCACTTATCATATGACCCGCGCTTCTTTTACGATATGGGCACAGGGGAGGAAGAAATCATGGCATATTTAGTTTTGTGATTAATTTGTATACGGGGGATGTGTGGCGATGAAAGCGTGGTTTGAGAACACATAGCTGAGGGGCTTTTTGCTTATGTTTTACCCCCTGTAGACGACAGGGTTGATAGGCTGGAGGTGTACGTGCCGCGAGGCATTCAGCTGACCAGTACTAATCGGTCGAGGGCTTATCCTAAGTTCTTGAATCACACACAAAGGTTGCTCCATCCAGTTTCATGTCTCGTGATGATGGCGGAAAGGTCACACCTGTTCCCATCCCGAACACAGAAGTTAAGCTTTCCAGCGCCGATGGTACTTGGACCGCAGGGTTCCGGGAGAGTA
>NZ_JAEQNB010000020.1 GCF_016722965.1 Tumebacillus amylolyticus | reverse complement strand
GTCTCGTGATGATGGCGGAAAGGTCACACCTGTTCCCATCCCGAACACAGAAGTTAAGCTTTCCAGCGCCGATGGTACTTGGACCGCAGGGTCCCGGGAGAGTAGGACGTCGCGAGGCAACATTTTTAGACGAAAAGACTTGATCCGATTGCGGATCAGGTCTTTTTTTTACATTTGCGGTCGTATACAATAGGCAGGGGTAGAATCGATTTATGGGGAGAGAACGATTGAAGATGAACATTTCCAATAAATTAATAGCGAGTACAATTGTGTTGTCAGCGATGTTTAATCCGGTAACTGTCCTTGCAGCTACAGGAGATTCCGCCGTTACGACGTCGGGTTCCACAGATGCCATTCAGCAGGCGAAGGAACTTGGCCTGCTGGTGGGCGATCCGAACGGAGACTTCCGCCCGGGCGATGCAGTGTCGCGCGCGGAATTGGCGAAATTGTTGTGCACGATGTTCAAGCTGCAAGTGGATTCGGCGAAAACCTCGTCATTTACCGATGTGACCGCAACTGATTGGGGTGTGGCGTACATCGAGGCTGTACATAAAGCAGGTCTCATGCAGGGCGACGGTCAATCGTTCCGTCCGAACGAAACGATCACGCGCGAAGAGATGGCGGTCGTGCTCGTGCACGCACTCGGTGTCGATGCGCAAGGCAAAGGGGACCAACTGTCCAACGAGGACAAAGCAGTCACCAGCCACTGGGCGCAAGATGCCGTGCAAGCGGTTCAAGAACTTGGCTTCATGAAATTTGGCGGAACCAAGTTGCCGCAACAGCCGCTCAACCGCCAAGAGATCGCAACCGTAGTCGTCGGCGTCGTCGATCGTCCGGTCGGTGACATTCAGGTGACGAACGGCACCCTCAAGATCGCCGGTCTGACCTATGAAGTATCTCCTGAACTGCAAGGTCTCTTAAACGCAAACAATACCGACGCTCTGAAGGGTGCGAAGTTGAATTTCAATCGCGACGGTTTCAAAATCACCGAACTGAAACGTCTGGAACTCAACGCAGCCGACGGCACGCTCGATGCACAAAACGCAACGCTTTCCGGTGACGTGGTCGTCAACGCTCCGATGACGCTGAAAAACCTCAACGCCAACGGGAAACTGCAAGTTCAATCGGCTTCGGTCAACGTGGAGAATACGTCGCTCGCTTCTGTCGATCTGGCAGGTCAAGACGTCCAATTCCATGTAACCGGCAAGTCTCACGTCGGCGCGTTGGTCGTGCAAAACAAAGCTTCGATCACAACGGATGCAGACGCTTTTGTCGAACAGCTTCAATTGGGTGACAAATCGACCGACGTGGAACTCAAGGGCTATGTCAAACACCTCGTGATCTCTGAAGGAACCCATGCAAAAATCACGCTGGCAGAAGGTGCGAAAATCGACAGTGTCACCGCCCCCACCGAAGTGAAGCTCAAAGACTACATCGTGGACTATGACAAAGTCAAAGCGAACATCCCGATGGTGAACAACGGCGTCAACCAAGACGTGCTCGTGGTCAATACGGCGCCCCAGAATCAAACCGTGGACAAAACCGCTCTGACCGCCAAGCTTACCGAAGCGATGACTTTGAGTCTTGAAACCCAAGTAGGCACCGATGCCGGGCAAGTTCCGCAAAGTGCCATGGATGCATTGATCGCCGCAATGGCGGCTGCTCAAGCGGTGAAAGACAAAACCGATACAACGCAAACCGAGGTCGATACAGCGATTGCCGCTTTGCAACAAGCGATCACAGACTTCAAGGCTTCCATCGTGGTGGACCCGTCGGCGCTTACAATTTCGCTGAAACAAGGTGCGGAATTCCCGTTGAACAGCGCGCTGAGCGGAGGTGACGGCGACGTGTTTCTCACGGATGATTCGGGCATGGTAATGTTCGCGGAAGGCTCGTTCTATAACAAACGCAACATCAAGAAACTGCTTCAGGTGAAGCGTGGCGCAATGGAGGAGACCCTCCGCTTCAACACGAATACCCACAATTTCGATGTGTTCGACGCCGACAACACGCAAGTAGGAGTTGTCGAAGTGGATAGCGTTTCAAACGATCTTGATGTTTCGCAGACCGGGAGCGGCTTTACGATTCATCCGAAAGATTCAGTAACTGAGGGAACGTCTGCAACGATCCACTTTACTCTCGAACAAGGCGGTTCGAAAGTTGGAGAAGTAGACTTGCCGATCACGTTCGATGAAACGGCTCCGACTTGGAGTGGTATGTACAGCAATTCAGCGATCCAATTGACCAGCAGTGAGAAAATTACCACAGTGACTTCGTTCCCCGTGCCGATGGAGAGTGTGAAAGTAGAGTACTCTCAACTGGGTGATTACTCGGACGTAGTTGGTGTGCCAGTGATATCAGGGTTTACAGTCGGCTTTACCGGCAACGTCTTGACTCTTACCTTGAATCCGGATTGGCTAAGCGCTGCTGTACAGGCGGGTCCGGGCAGTAAATTCCGCATCACGACAACCGGCTACTACGATCTGGCGAAAAACGAGCCTTCCAACAAAGTAGTTGAAGTGAATGTCTCCCACTTCTAGTAGACGGACGCCCGACCTGCAAGAATTCTTCGGTCGGATTCCATCGGCCTTTCATAGCTTGGCGGCTCCCGAGATCCAATCCTTACTTCACGAACTCCCACCGTCCTTCACGGCGTTGGGGGTCAGTCGGGAGGGGACTCCGATCGGGCTGGCTGTCGTCGAGCGGCAGAAGCGGGCGGGAATGTCTCATCTTTTAGCCCTTACGATTGCCGACGCCGAGCGGGGTCGAGGTTACGGACATCTCTTGCTGAGTGCTCTCGAAACATCATTACGGCAAAAAGGAACTCACACCTTGGGTGTCGAGTACGTAAGCGGAACTAACTTGCCATCGGTCGAAGCCGGTTTTCTCACCGCTTGCGGGTTTGCAACGCCTCGACCGGGGATTTTTATCTGGGGCGGCCCCCTGCAGGTGATTCACGACCTCCCTTGGGTGGAGCGCATGCGCTTACCGGAGGCCTTCACGTGTGACTTCTTCACAACGTTGACGGCGGAGGAACGTTCCTTTGTAAAAAACGGATTGGGCGTTTGGTATCCGCCAATCCTGTCACCGTTCGCAGACGAAGACTCCATCGATTGCGAACGCAGTCTGGTTTTGCGGTATCTAGGAGTTGTCGTCGGGTGGTTGATTCTTGAACGGTTCGATGCCCGGACGGTGTTGTACAAGACGATGTTCGTGCATCGGCGGCATCAACGGATGGGTCGAGGTGTGGCGTTGGTGGCCGAGGCAAGCCGACGGTTGGTTTCCGATCCGGAGTTTCAGGATTGGGTGTTTTTCGTGGAAGCGGAGAATGAGGGGATGGTTCGTTTTATGAACGACCACATCTCCCGTCCCGTTGCACAAAAAGAGGTTTTGTGGAGAACGGTCAAGAAACTTTGACCGTTCTTTTGCGTATTTGCGAGAACGAGAACAAAATCAGGAGTTCAGTTCACAGGATCTTCATAAATGGTGACTTTCGGCGGAATTTGTTCTGGTATGACATTCCAGCGAGTTGAGACAAGCCTTGTGGGCATGGTAAGATAACTCTTGTCGCCGCGAGAGACACAGTGGTTGACACGATTGATCCTTGAAAACTAAACGAGTGATAGATGAAGATCGATTCGAGTCAGAACCAAACTTTTATTGAGAGTTTGATCCTGGCTCAGGACGAACGCTGGCGGCGTGCCTAATACATG
>NZ_JAEQNB010000019.1 GCF_016722965.1 Tumebacillus amylolyticus | reverse complement strand
CTTCATCCAGTTTCATGTTCTCGTGATGATGGCGGAAAGGTCACACCTGTTCCCATCCCGAACACAGAAGTTAAGCTTTCCAGCGCCGATGGTACTTGGACCGCAGGGTCCCGGGAGAGTAGGATGTCGCGAGGCAAGTGAAAAGACTCGATCCCGAAAGGATCGAGTCTTTATTTGTATATCAAGTGGATTGAGGTGATGAGAAGTGTCGGTAGATTTTATGATCAGCTACAACCGCCAAGATGAACAATGGGCGCTTGTAATCAATCGGGCACTGAAGAAACAGGGCTATTCGACGATTATGCAAAAACAGGATTTTAAAGCAGGCGGCAATTTTGTCCTTCAAATGCATAAGGCCGTTCAAGAGGCAGAACGGGTTTTGCTTGTTTTGTCTCAGTGTTTTTTGGACTCCGTTTATACGCAGCCGGAATGGGCTGCTTTTTTTGCCGACGACCCACAGGGAGAAAAAGGGTTGATTGTTCCGGTGAAAATCGGGAAGTGTGATCCCCAGGGGCTTCTGAAAACCTTGGTACATATTGATCTTACGTCTTTCTCGATTTCTGAGTATCAAGCGATGGACGTTCTAGTTAGGGAGTTGGCTCACATATCGCCAACTTTGCTCCCTGAGAAACAATCGGTGGTGTGGAGTATGCAGTATGATCGCAATGAGCTGTTTGTTGGTCGGGATGAGGTGGTCGAGGGATTGTTTCGAGAGGAGTTCGATAGTTCGAAGAACAGTCCTGTTATTAGAGTTTTGACTGGGCTTGGGGGGATTGGGAAGACACAAATTGCTTTAGAATATGCGTATCGAGCGCGTGAACGAGCTTCTTACGGACTTTTTGCTTGGATTCAGGCGGAAGACTCAGCATCTCTACATAACGGGTTTCGCAGACTGGCAGAAAAACTCGGATTGCACTTTCAAGATGAGCAGAATATGCTGGATACCCTGAAGCAAGCGTTAGAAACGAGATCAGACTGGCTCTTGATCCTTGATAATGCAGAAGATCTCACCCAACTTCAAGGGTATCTTCCACAGCAGGGGGGAGGGCATATTTTGGTTACCTCACAAAATCCCATTTGGCGAGGGAAATCTGTAGAGTTGGATTTTATGGAGGACGCGAGTTCTGTAGAGTTACTCTTGCGTCGGGCAAACCTCATGGAAAAACAAGGTGGGAGTTTGTACGATGAAGCGTTGGAATTGGTCAGGTTATTGGGGAACTTGCCATTGGCTGTGGAGCAAGCGGGGGCCTATATAGAAGCGGCTGAAATTACAATTCGTGAGTACATGGAACGTTTTCGGGCCTATAAAATCGAGGTTTTTACGAATGAGGAATTCAACTCGAATCAAAAAACGGTTGCGACCACGTTGGAGCTCTCGTTGAAAAGGATTCAAGAGAAAATGCCCATCGCCAAAGACATTATGGAGCTTTGTTCTTATCTGGCACCAGACGAAATTCAACTTGAGATGTTGGTGAACGGAAGGGCGGCACTTCCGGAGCCCTTGACGCAGTTATTGGGGAACTCGCTGCAACTCGATAAGTTTCGGACCGTGCTGCGCCGTTATTCCCTAATTCGGTATGATAAGTCAAGCGGTGCTTTCTCCATTCACAGGCTGACTCAGTTGGTGATCCGAGAAATGCAGACGTGTGGAGAAAAGTTATACTGGGTCAAATACGCGTATCGTTTGATGGAAGCAGTGTTTCAATTCGATAAGGCAGAATCTGTCTCATGGAAGGGAATTCAGTCCCTTTTGTCCCACGTCGACTCCGTAACGGGACATGCACGACAACTGAAAGTCGATCTGGATCGAGTGGGGGACTTGGCTGACCAAGCCGGGATACTCTATCGTGAACTGGGTTTGTATCGGCAGGCCGAAGAGGAGCTAATGAAGGGTTATGAAATGAGGGTAGAAGTGTATGGTGAGTGTAGTGAGCCGGTGAGTTTGGCGGCGAATCATATTGGTTCACTCATGCATGAACAAGGAAAGTTTTCGGAGGCCGAAAGATGGTACTTGAGAGCTTTGCAAATTTGGAAGGCTTTGTTTGGGGAGCAGGACATTGAATTGTCTACAATCTACAACAATCTTGCAGGTGTGTATCTCAAACAAGGGCTTTACGAAGAGGCGGAGCGTTGTTTTCTCCACATACTAGGTCCGAACCCAGCGAGTGTAGAAGTAGATATTGACGACCCTGTCGTGTGGATGGGGTTCAACAATTTTGCTGAACTCTTGCAGAAAAAAGGAGATCGAAAAAAAGCGGAAGAGTACTTTCTTCATGCCTACCGATATACACAAAAATATTTTGGAGAAAAAAACCCACATTTTATAACGGTTTGCTCCAACTTAGGGCTTTTGTATGCGGATAACAAGGACTTTGCACAAGGGGAATTTTATCTTTTGAGAGCGATAGAGATCGGAGAGGAACTGTTTGGTCCATCTCATGTGAAAGTAGGACGGGATGTAAACAATCTGGGGTATCTGTTGTATCGAAAAGGCGAATATGATCAGGCCTTGCATTGTTTTAACCGAGCATTGGCTGTGTACAAGGAAGGATTGGAACCTGATAACCCTGAATTGGCCAGTGTTCTAAACAATCATGGATTAATCATGGAAGCCAAAAAGGAACTTCACAAGGCAATTAATTATTATCAACAGGCGCTTGAAATCAACGAAAAGTCGTATGGACATTGGCATCCTAAAGTTGCGGCGAATCTTCTCAACATTGGGATTGCATACTTTTATATGGGTGATCTTAGTAAATCCTTGGAGATGTTATTGGATACGATGAACATCGAAGAAAAGGTCTTTGGAGTGGAACATCCTGAATTGGAACATGTGTATAGTGGGCTTATCGCGGTGTATTCTAAAATGGGGAATACGACTTGTGCTGTTGTGTACCATCGTAAAGTGCTGGCATTGAGAGTGAAGTACGGGAACTAAGAGGCAATCAGCATGTGATTGCCTCTTTTTATATGCGTTAAACCACATTCAGGTGATATGAAGACATATTATTAGTATATGAGAGCTGATTTCGTTATACACCAAAATAGAACCGGAAATGGTGCATAGTCCATATTGAAGGCGATGGGGTATCATGATAAGATACATCTTGTCGCCGAGAGATACGGTGAGCGAGATTACGAAACACACGAAACACCTTCTTATCATGGAGAGATGTCCGAGCTTGGTCGAAGGAGCACGATTGGAAATCGTGTAGGCGGGAAACCGTCTCAAGGGTTCGAATCCCTTTCTCTCCGCCATTACCTTCTATTGTGGCGGTGTAGCTCAGCTGGCTAGAGCATTCGGTTCATACCCGGAGGGTCGGGGGTTCGAATCCCTCCGCCGCTACCAATTTCATATGGAGAGGTACCAAAGTGGCCAAATGGGGCGGACTGTAAATCCGTTGCGTAAGCTTCGAAGGTTCGAATCCTTCTCTCTCCACCATTTTTCACCTTAAACTTCGCAGGGGCATAGTTCAGTTGGTAGAACGTCGGTCTCCAAAACCGAATGTCGTGGGTTCAAGTCCTGCTGCCCCTGCCAATCATGGCGGTCGTGGCGAAGTGGTTAACGCACCAGATTGTGGCTCTGGCATTCGGGGGTTCGATTCCCCTCGATCGCCCCATGATTTTTACAACAACAGCACTCGTTGGGGAGTCGCCAAGCGGTAAGGCAACGGACTTTGACTCCGTCATGCGAAGGTTCGATCCCTTCCTCCCCAGCCATTGCGAGCCATTAGCTCAGTTGGTAGAGCACCTGACTTTTAATCAGGGTGTCGAAGGTTCAAGTCCTTCATGGCTCACCAGTTTTACGGGGGATTAGCTCAGTTGGTAGAGCACCTGCCTTGCAAGCAGGGGGTCAGCGGTTCGAATCCGCTATTCTCCACCATGTATTATTCCTCGATAGCTCAGTTGGTAGAGCGCCCGACTGTTAAT
>NZ_JAEQNB010000018.1 GCF_016722965.1 Tumebacillus amylolyticus | reverse complement strand
GAAGGGATAAGCGCTGAAAGCATCTAAGCGCGAAGCCCCCCTCAAGATAAGACTTCCCACACGGTCAACGTGGTAAGACCCCCTGTAGACGACAGGGTTGATAGGCTGGAGGTGTACGTGCCGTGAGGCATTCAGCTGACCAGTACTAATCGGTCGAGGGCTTATCCTAAGTTCTTGAATCACAACACAAAGTGAGCGATCCAGTTTCATATGCGGCCATGGCGGAATTGGCAGACGCGCAAGATTCAGGTTCTTGTGGGGGCAACCCCGTGGAGGTTCAAGTCCTCTTGGCCGCACCAACCATGCAATACATCGAGAAAGCCCATCATTCAGCGGAATGATGGGCTTTTTTTGTGCGCTGTTTAATTTTGAGTACGACGTAGAGCAAGAACGGGATGAGCACGCAAAAGGGAACAGAGTACCACGGCCAGACCTTCGTTGCGAAGTGGGTCAACTCAGCGTGACTTCGGTAGAGAAACTGTGTCATCTCGACCAACAAAATCGCCAAAGGAATCGTCAAGAATCGGTACGCCTTGCCTACATCCCGGCTTCCAATCGTTTGCGCCAACGCAAGGGCACTGACGTAGAGACACGCGCTAACCTTCACAAACGATCCAAATACCCAGACCAGAATCCCGAATGTCTCAATCCGCTCCAAAAAGTCGGATATGGAAATGTACGAGATGGCAGAGTAGGAAGGATATTGAATGTTTTTCATGAGATCTCCAAAAACCAAAATGTTACGCAGATCGTCCACCAGCAGCAACACACCGGCCGTCAGGATAGCCCAGAAGGCTGTTTTTTTACTTTCTCGCTTCTGGTTGAGGAAGGGATAAATCATAAGCAACAATACAGATTCTCCAAACGGAAATATGCTGATTTTTGTGGTGCCCTCGGTGATTTTTTTCCAACCGACGTCTGCCACAGGCTTCAAGTTGTTGATATCCATATCCTTACCCAGCAATAGCAAGGAACCCAAGAGAAAGAGAATCACCGCTCCCAGAATCATGATGGAGCAGCGGGAGAGCACTTCAATTCCCTCTTTCACGACCCAGACGCACAAAAGCATCATCCCCATGTCGATGACCAATGCCGGAGTCTGAGGGAGGAGCACGGTTCGCGTGATTTCTTCCATACTCTTGAGCGCGATCGTCCCCAAATGAAAACTATACCAAACATAGAGCAAGCCAAGGAAACGCCCAACCCAGACACCGAACGCCTGCTGCCCGATCTCAACCAACGACAACCCGGGATGACTCTGGCTGAGTGCGGCATACAACTGGGCTACCAAGAGTCCCACAGGTATGGCGAACAAGACGGAGAGCCAAGAGTCGTGCCCGGCGATGCTTCCTTTGGGCAAGATGAGGGTACTCCCGATACAAAACATCACGAGCAATGAAAAAATCTCAGAGCTGGAAATACGCTCAACAGAACGGGACACGGGCCTTCCTCCTTTGAAGAGTTAGTCGGGAGGGAAGACCCATTCGCCGACGGGCTCGAACACTTTTTGCAAAGGACCGGCGGGACTTGGAATTTCCACGCCGTCGAGGAGCATGTAGCCAATCAGCATCGCCCCTCCTGTTAGAAGACAGTAACAAATCATTTCTCTGCGAAAATGCAGGCGCCGCATGATGCGAAGTTGCCAAAAGGAGATTCCGCCGAGTAGCAGGAAGAGAAAGACGATTTCAGTCATCCTCCATCACTTCCTTTCCTTGGTTTTGTGCAAGGGTTCACGGGTCAGTCCCAGTTGTGACAAGCGCAGGCGGACTTCTACTTGGGGGTCCGCTTTGGTATAGGCGTCGCTCCATTTGTCTTGGAAGCGTTCCCATTGCTTGCGGTCATCGCGATGCAATTGCCGTCCAAAACCGACGATGTCTTGGTGAAAGTCCTGCGTTTTACGCAAGAGATTTGTCACGCGTTTTTCAATCGAGGTGGAGATTTGGCGTTCTGCGAGTGTGAGGTTTTCCGGCTTGCTGAAATCGAGGTTGGTGTCGTTTTCGTGGACCATGGCCTCGCAGTCGATGATGACGTGGAGGCGGACCTTGTTGCCGACGACCTCGGTTTTGATTTTGCTTTTTTCCTTGCGCATTTCGATGGAGACGTAGCCCTGCGCTTCAGGAATATAGGAGGTAACCATTCCTTTGGACCGCTTTCCGTTGGCCCAGAGCAAAGCCCGCGTTTCTTTGTCATCAAGATAGCCGATCAGTTTCCAGTCTTGAAAAACGGCGGTGCCGGTGAGGTGAAATGTTTGGTCTTCTTTGCCTTCGGGTACGTTTATTTCCAATGTACCCATCACCGGCTCGATTCCTTCTTGAATGGTGTGCAGGAGACAGTCCCGGATGGTGGATTCGTAGCCGACATCCGATTTCTCCAGTTCGCGAATCGCTTCGGACGGCACGCGTTCCAATGGGTAAGCCGAGGAAAGCAACTGGCCGGCTTCCGTTCCTTTGCAGACCAAGATATAACTTCGGAAACGGCTGTCGGGATCGCGGCTGAACTCATCAAGCAGTTGTTCGATGCCGTGCTTGGCCATTGACTCTCCTATCAAGATCACTCGACGATGTCCTTCGTACAGCCTCCGGGACAGTCGCTCTTGGATTTTGATAAAAGCATCGTGGATCGTGCGGCCGGTCATCGTCTGGGTGATGAATTTTTTGTCGCCGCTGTCAGAACTGCTTCCTTTGCTGCTGATTTTTTCCGGATTGGCAATTTGCAGAGTGACGCGCAGTTTTCCATCCGGGGTCCAGTCGTAGGCAGATGCCATCACGAGAGCCAAATCGTTCATCTCGGTATGATCCCAACATCCGGCCAACGGCAGAACGGACAACGAGAGTATCAACAAGATGGTGAATGTCTTTTTCAACAAGATCATCCCTATTCTGGAAAAAGTACAGAGGTAGTATAGCCTGTTGATTCCTTCCTATGCGAAGGGATATTTGGGTACCGAGCATGGAAAGGTAGGGGAAAAAGAGTACGCATTGCACAAACAGGAGGGACCGGGACTTGAAAAAGATCAGAAGGGTAAAAAAAAACCTCCGCTACACGGACGCTTTGCAAGCGGTGGAGCGGTCTCATACTGAAGTCGAGCAGCAACTTGGTACCAGTCTGGAGGAAAATGAACAGTTGCTGAAGACGGTTTTTCAAAAGTGTTCGGATCTCGTCTTTCACAAGGTGCCGACAAAAGATCGTGGGACGATGCTGGCGGTGTATGTGGACGGGTTGGTGGACAGTTGGCATCTCGATGAGATTGTGTTGAAACCATTGCTGTACGAGGGCGTGCCGCAAGGGTTGGAGCGGGTGCAATCCGTCGCAGAATTGGTCCGTAATGAGTCCGTCGCAGTGGGACAGACCAAGACGGTCACGATGACTTCGGAGTTGGTATTGGAGGTCATGCGTGGAGGTGTTGCTCTGCTTGCTGACGGCAGTGCTGAGGTGTTGGTAATCGGTTTGCAAGCGTGGGAAAAAAGGTCTCTCCAAGAGCCGGTCACAGAGTCGGTGATTCGAGGTCCGCGGGAAGGTTTCATCGAGAACATCCGCACGAATACGTCGCTGTTACGGCGAAGAATCAAGTCGCCGCGTTTGAAAATGGAGACGTTAACGATTGGCGAGCTCTCTCAAACGAGTGTGGTGGTCACCTATATAGAGGGGATTGTCTCTGAATCGCTGGTGCAAGAGGTGCATCGGCGTCTTTCTGATATTCAGATAGACGGAGTGCTGGAGTCCGGTTATTTAGAGGAGATGATTGAGGATAAGCCTTTTTCTCCGTTTCCCCAGATGCAATATACGGAGCGACCGGACGTGGTTGTCGGCAATCTCTTGGAAGGCCGCGTGGCGGTTTTGGTGGATGGGACGCCGAATGCGTTGTTGATGCCGTTGACGATTTGGGGAGCGATGCATGCCAATGAGGACTATTATGAGCGGTGGATGATGGTGAGTTTGGTGCGGTTGATTCGGATTTTGTTCCTCGGCATCGCACTGTTGTTGCCTTCGCTGTATGTGGCGATTACAACGTATCACCAAGAGATGCTGCCTACCAATTTGCTGTTGAGTATCGCCGGCGCACGGGAAAACTCTCCGTTTCCCGCTTTGATTGAAGCGTTGATTATGGAGGTTACGTTTGAGGCGTTGCGAGAGGCGGGGGTACGATTGCCGAAGCCGGTTGGACAAGCGGTGTCGATTGTCGGCGCGTTGGTAATCGGGCAAGCGGCGGTTGATGCGGCGATTGTGTCAGCTCCCTTAGTGATCGTGGTGTCGATTACGGGGATTGCTTCTTTTACGATTCCGAGATATAACCTCTCGATTGCGATTCGATTGATGCGGTTCCCGATGATTTTTTTGGCGGGGACGCTCGGGTTATTTGGGATTACACTTGGGCTTTTGGGGCTGCTCATACATCTGAGTAGTTTGCGGTCTTTTGGGACTCCATATCTGTATCCGGTGGCACCACTGACGATCGAATCATTGCGGGATGTGTTTATTCGTGCGCCGTGGTGGAGTTTGAACGTTCGTCCACGATTGACCGGGTACAATGATCCGGTGCGGATACCTGAAGGTCAGTATCCGAGTCCAGAGAACGAGAGCGGCAAGCCGAAATCATGAGAGATGGGCATGTGGAGGAGGAAGAGCGGTTGGGTTGTGGGGATTTGTTTGGTCGTGGGGGTGTGAGGATGTTGAGAGGAGGGAGATGACGTGGTAAGATAAGTCCTGTCGCCGCGAGAGATGTGGTGATGATGGGGATGAAAAAAATACCTGTTGCGTTTTGTGATGCAACGTGGTAAATTTAAAAACGTCGCTTCGGCGGCACAGCATTGATCCTTGAAAACTAAACGAGTGATAGATGAAGATCGATTCGAGTCAGTGAACCAAACTTTTATTGAGAGTTTGATCCTGGCTCAGGACGAACGCTGGCGG
>NZ_JAEQNB010000017.1 GCF_016722965.1 Tumebacillus amylolyticus | reverse complement strand
TTGCATGTATTAGGCACGCCGCCAGCGTTCGTCCTGAGCCAGGATCAAACTCTCAATAAAAGTTTGGTTCGCTGACTCGAATCGATCTTCATCTATCACTCGTTTAGTTTTCAAGGATCAATCATGTCATCCGCTTGTCTCTCGCGGCGACAAGAGTTATCTTAACATGCCCGATATCTCGTCACAACTCGACATTTCCTCAAATTTCCGCTGAGTGAAACAAAAAGCCGCATTTCAGCGGCTCTCCTGAGACAAGCTCGTTTTTTTGTTCTCATGCAACGCCGCTCGGTAGACTTCACGAAACGGAACCCCATTTTCACGCGCCACCCGCGCAACATCCTCATACTCCGGCGTCTCTTGCAACACGCGTCCGTTGAGACTCCCGATCTTCACACGAACTGATCCATACGGTGTTTCCACAGTCTCAAACTCTCGCGCCAGAGCACGTCGAGTCCAAATGCTTTGCCGAACTCCGAACGTCGTAGTCTCCCGCAACAAAATCTCCTCCAACCGCGACACATCAACTGAAGCGCACAGTACGCTGACCAGCGTGCCAGGGCGGTTTTTTTTCATCTGAACGGAGGTGTAGTAGACGTCGAGGGCCCCGTTCTCGAACAAACGTTCCATGACGTAGCCACAAGTTTCAGCCGTGCAGTCATCCACCTGCGCTTCGAGGACATGGATCGTTTCGCGGCATTCACTCCCCACGGCTTGTCCAAGCATCGCCCGCAAGACATTGGGATGCTCCGGGAAGTTCTTCGTCCCTGCGCCATACCCAATCGCGTCCACCGTGAAGTTTTCAAGCGGACCAAACCGAGTCGCCAAAGCCCGAAGTACACCGGCCCCCGTTGGAGTGGTCAGCTCTCCCTCAGCCGGGGACTTCGCAAGCGGAATGCCTTTTAAAAGTTCAGCCGTTGCGGGCGCGGGGACGGGATACAGGCCATGTGCCATTTTTACTTTTCCATAACCTGTAGGGACGGGAGACGCGTGAATCTCGTCAACGCCGAGGTTCTCCATCGCAAGGCAAGCGCCGATGATGTCGAGAATCGAGTCCATCGCGCCCACTTCATGAAAATGCACCTCTGCCGGGTCAATCCCGTGAATCTTCCCCTCCGCCACCGCAATCGCATCAAAAACAGCCCCACTGCGCGCCTTCACCCGCTCCGGTAACTCACTCTCCCGAATCATCTCCAAAATCATCGCCGCCCGCCGATGCTCGTGAGCGTGTGAATGCCCATGCAAAAGTCCATCCTCATGCGTATGCGAATGAGTATGACCGTCTCCATGCGAATGCTCATGTTCCCCAACCTCCGGCAGCCGCATCCCCAACTTCTTCGCCGTAATCCCCAACTTGTCCACCGTATCTACCCAGAGATCAAACTCATCCACAGGAAGTTTCTCCAACTCGCTCTTTACATACTGCAGGTCGGCGCCGAGATCAAACAGCGCCGCCAGCAGCATATCTCCACTAATTCCGGAGATGCAATCAAGATACAAAGTCCGACTCATCCTTCCAAACTCGCTCCTTCCAAGATCGCTTGTTGCAAAATCGACGCCGCATACGCCGCGCCAAATCCATTGTCAATGTTGACCACCGTCACCCCCGCCGCACAAGACGTCAACATCGAGAGCAACGGCGTCAACCCCGCAAAGTGCGCTCCATACCCCACACTCGTCGGCACCGCAATCACCGGACGCCTGACCAATCCGCCGATGACGCTCGACAACGCGCCTTCCATCCCCGCAACCACGATCACGACGCTCGCCCGTTGCAGGCGGTTGCGTTGCGCCAACAGCCGGTCGATGCCTGCCACGCCCACGTCATAGATGCGATCGACCTCACTTCCCATCCACTCCGCCGTCCGCGCAGCTTCCTCCGCAACCGGCACATCGGCCGTCCCCGCAGAAACGACCGCAACCACTCCGCCAAATCGACGCTCTCCCCCGCCGAACGTAATCAACCTCGCCATCGGATCAAACTCCGCATACGGCACGCTTTCCCAAACTTCAGCCGCCATCGCTTGATCCGCCCGCGTCACCATCGCCCGGCCATGCCGTTCAACCAGCTTGGAAAAAATCGCCCGGACGTGCTCGGGCGCTTTTCCCTGGCCAAAAATAACTTCCGGATACCCCGTCCGCTTCTCCCGTGCATAATCAACCTTGCCAAACCCCAAATCTTCAAATCCACAAATCTCCGCCTCCGCTTGCTCCACCGTCAACTCCCCTTCGCGCAAACGGTGCAATACGACGCGCAACTCCCGCTCTTTTTCCCTCATTGCTTGCCTCCGTTCCCAAGACCCAGCGTTTCATTCATCGAACCGCTGCGGTACCCTTGCAGATCGAGAGTCACGTACGAAAAACCTTCCTCTTTCAGAATCGCCGTAATCTCGTCGGCATATTCGACCGCCCGCGCCAACTCCTCGCGAAGCACTTCCACCCGCGCGATTTTGTCATGATGTCGCACGCGAATCTGCCGGAATCCAAGTTGACGCAACTTCTCCTCGCCGCGATCCAACTGCTCTACTTTTTCAAGCGTAATCAAATCTCCGTACGGAATCCGCGACGACAAGCACGCAAACGAAGGCTTCTCCCAGTTCGGCAACCCCATTTCCCGCGCCATCGCGCGCAATTCTTCCTTATAGATTCCGGCTTCTTGCAACACCGACCGAATCCCAAACTCCTTCGCCGCCTGCCGCCCCGGACGATAATCTCCGAGATCGTCCATGTTCGCCCCGTCGAGCACACAGGCAATCCCGCGCTCCTTTGCCAATTGCGTCAGACTTTCGTACAGACCCGACTTGCAGTGGTAGCAGCGATCCGGGTTGTTCGCGACAAAGTGCGGATTCTCCATCTCGCGAATCTCGATCACCTCATGCCGAACCCCCAACTGTGCCGCAAGTTCCATCGCCTCGCGCAATTCGCGATCGGGGAACGTCTCGCTCGCCGCCGTAACCGCCAACACTTTATCACCCAGAACCTCATGCGCACAGGCCAACACAAACGTACTGTCAATCCCCGCCGAAAACGCAACGATCACCCCATCCAACTCTTGCAGAATCGCGTATACCTGTTCTTTTTTCGACTTCTCCATATGGAAAATCTCCCCTTTCCTTTCCCAGGGACATGCGGTATTGTTACAAGTGCGCATACTACATACCTAGGAGGTGACAATCCCAATGATGCTGTCAAAAGAAACGGTATACGATCTGGAGAACTTTTATGACCGAATTGCTGACGAAGACGAAGAACTCGTCGACCAACAGTTCACCAAACTTGAAACTCTCCACCAAGACGTGGTGAAGAAAAACAAGTACAAAAAAGACGACATCGACGACAAACTCGTCACCCTCTTCGTCCAATCGGCAACTTCGCAAGGAATTGAAGAGAAGTGGGCCAAGGGCTACCTCTTCTACGAATACTTCGACAAAGAGTAAGCGAAAAAAGACTCGATCCGCTCCCGGACCGAGTCTTTTCCTTTTTCCCTCATTTCGCTTGCGTTCTCCGCTTTGCACGACGCGCATTTAACACGGCGGCCCACGTTTCTCCAAGTCGCACGGCAGCGAGACCTGCTAAATCGAGCTCGAGACCGGAGATTCCACGGACCGGCGGCTGTTTTTCCGGCACTCGCGGTTTTGGGATGTGGGGTTCGTCTTGACGGGGTTTCTTGCGCGTGAACACTTGTTCGAAGTCCATTGCGTGCCGGTCACGCTCTGTGAGAGCCGGCAGTTTCCAGCGCTTCCTCAGCGTCCGAATCATCGAACCGTGCTCCAATGGCACTTCGTTGCCGCTTTTGTCCTTCGGGCGGAACACCGTGCCCTGTTCGATATAAGGCGACACCAACACCGTACACACCCGCACCCCCAGACGATCGAAACGGAATCCCTCTTGCCCGGCCGGAGCTCCCGGATCAGGCGGCGTAGTGGCAGGAGGCAGAACGTGATCGTAACAGCCACCGTGCTCGTCATACGTAATCACAAACAACGTACGCCTCCAATTTTTACCCTTTCGCAACGCTTGGTACACGTCGTAGATCAACCGTTCCCCCTCGGCGACACTGTACGGTGGATGCTGGTCACTACGTTTCCCGCGCCAGTTGTTGAAGCACGGTTCGATGAACGTATAATTCGGCAACGTCCCCTCCTCTGCGTCCTTGTAAAACTTCTGCATGAAGTGGAAGTTAGCATTCCAATGCTTCGCGAGTTGCTTGAAGTGGATCAACATCGTCAACGACACGATCGTTTGCGCGTCATAATACACGCCCCACGAAAGCCCCGCATCCGACATGCGATTGAAGATCGTCGCTGTGTCATTTTTCAACCAATTGATGTACGGCCAGTTGTCCACCAGCCCTGCCGAAGTTCCCGCATGAAAAAACGACCGGTTCGCCCACGTCTGACTTGGCACCGAACAAAACCACGAGTCGCACACCGCATACTGATTGGCCAACGCAGAGAGCACCGGCACCTGATCTGGCGTGAATCCGTTCATGATTTTTTTGTAGGAGGCATAGCTGGTTGGTTTCCCATCTTTGCCGAGCATTCCGATGTAATCCTGCACAAACCCTTTCATCGGCTCTCGGCCCCCGTACACCTGCGTGTTCACTTGCCGGTACACCTCGCCCGGATCGGTCGTAGGATCGAGATCATGGCTCCCTCTCCCGACCGGCACCACGCGTCGCCACGAATCTTGCGCCTCTTTGGGAATCGGATTGGAAAGTTGCTTGCCCGCCACCCCGTCAAACGCCTGCCCACGAGGCACTTTGTCAAAAGGCGGTTTGTTGCCCTTGGCATACAGCCATCCGGCCATGTTGTCAAACGAGCGGTTTTCCATCATCAACACGACAACATGGTCGATCTTCTTGAGTTTCTTACACATCCCCTTCAACTCCCACCCTTGTACTAGTACAAGATATGAAAAAAAGACCCGATCCGTCACGGACCAAGTCTTTCTCCACGCTCACAACATCAACTGGTAAAACTCCACATCTTGCCATGCGTCAAACTTGTAACCAACCTGCCGAAAACGACCACACAACACAAAGCCAAACGCCTCATGCAACTTCACACTGCCTTCATTTCCCACCGTAATCCCCGCGATCACCGTATGATACCCCGCATCGCGAGCGAGTTTTAAAAGTTCTTCTAACAGTGCCTTTCCAATTCCTTGGCGCTGGTAGCGCTCATCTATGTACACAGAGTTCTCCACCGAATTGCGGTACGCCGGCTTGTCACGAAACTTCGAGAGACACCCGTACCCTGCGATCTTGCCGTCCTTTTCTGCGACGATCAGCGGATGTTGGTCGTCATACTTGTGAAACCAAGCTTCGCGCCGCTCATACGTCTGCAACTCCAAGTCAAACGTCGCCGTTGTCGTCTCCACGGCCCGGTTGTAGATCGAGAGCATTGCCGGAAGATCTTCAATTCTCGCCTTACGGATTGTCACCATCTCATGACCCCTCCTCTTGGAAAAAAGGCTCGATTCTCACGAGAGAATCGAGCCTTTCTTATTCATATGCCTCGCGACGTCCTACTCTCCCGGGACCCTGCGGTCCAAGTACCATCGGCGCTGGAAAGCTTAACTTCTGTGTTCGGGATGGGAACAGGTGTGACCTTTCCGCCATCATCACGAGACATG
>NZ_JAEQNB010000016.1 GCF_016722965.1 Tumebacillus amylolyticus | reverse complement strand
TCATGTCTCGTGATGATGGCGGAAAGGTCACACCTGTTCCCATCCCGAACACAGAAGTTAAGCTTTCCAGCGCCGATGGTACTTGGACCGCAGGGTCCCGGGAGAGTAGGACGTCGCGAGGCATTTGAAAAAGCCCAGTCTCTTTAGAGACTGGGCTTTTTGCATAATCGCCCCTCGACCGTGTTACAGTGAACGCTTACGAATCGCGGTGACGATCGAACGCGTATTCCAACTGACCATCGTCACGGCAGCCTGTTTGACTTCAAGGGGGACTCTTTGCTGTCCGCGTGGGACGACTCCGATAATCGGGATGCCGTGTTTTTGTGCCAGCTCCATTTCAAGTTTTAACCATTTGCGGTGCGCAACATACATGCCAGACAGGACGATCAGGCATTTTGCGGAGCCTATTTGTTTTTCCAAGGCATTCTTCAGTTTGCGGTCTCCCGCCGGTGTTTTTGTATCGAACAAAGGTGCTTCTTGAGGGACCGAATGGTTGGCGTATTGGAAAAGCCGTGCACCGTCCAAGAGGCTTAGCAATCGATAGTACCCCTTGTTGTATTTCCAAGCATGGCTGATAAAAATATCATATGTTTTCAAGGCGGGCACATCACTCATCTCCTCTTGTCGAATCGTCATTGATTACTAGCAAAAAAGTGAACGAATTAGGGGTAACATAATGATATACTACAGATGGGACACAAGTCTAATTGTTTAAGTGAAAGAGGGACGCTACCCGTGACAGAAACTATGCAAGGGTCGGCAAAATGGATTGATTCAGACAATCCAAGTCTATATAAAAAGTATGATAGTCGGGCAGATAAGGCGCAAAGTACCCACTTGAAATTGGTCAAGTGGAATCTCCGAGTTACGATCCTATCAGCTGTTCTTTTGGTCTATGCCTTTCCAACTGCGTACACCCGGTGGGTGGCGGTGGGGAGTTCCTTTTTACTGATGATCAGCATCTTTTTGTTCTTCGTCATACGAGTCAAAAAATTCGATCGGACTTGGTATGAAGCACGAGCGGCATCGGAAACAGTCAAGTCGCTCGCTTGGAAATACGCGCTTGGGGCTAAACCTTATCCGTTCACACTGCCGGCAGCGGAGGCGGGTCTAAAAATGATCGAAGACTTCAACACACTCTTGACCAGCAAGAGTTCCGCCTTGTTACGAGGTGGGGCAAAAAGCGCAGGGCAAGAGCAGATCACCAAGACGATGCAAGATATGCGTCAACTTTCTTGGCGTGAGCGAATGGAAGTCTACATACATGGCAGATTGTTAGAGCAGCAAGAGTGGCACGCGAACAAATCTGAATTCCATGAAATACAGGAGGATAAGTGGTTTTTGATCGTTGTCTTCTGTTATTTCCTCGCTTTGTGCGCGTCAATTTCCTTGGCGATTTTGCCTGAACTCCCGGTCAAACTCACTGGGATATTTACAACCACGGCAGGTGCCGTTTTGTCTTGGGGGCAGTTGAAACGCCATCAGGAGTTAGCGCAGTCTTATGCGCTGGTAAGTGAGCAGTTGGGACTGGTCTATACAAAACGCCACGCGGTTGAAACGGAAGAAGAGCTCTCGGCGTGGGTGGAAACAGCTGAGGAAGTACTCGCGAATCAGAATCTGAAGTGGGTGCAGAGTCGGTTGAACTAACCCAACTGAGCTTGTGAGACAACGTGAGAGAAGGGAATCCAGATGCCGGATATGAGGGTTTTTATTGGCGGAACCTACAAAGATAACTTATCGTATCGTCAAAAAGCATATGACTGCCTTCGCCGCAAGCATGCAGCGGTCAGTACGATGGAAGATTTCGAAGCAAGTGGGCGGACGGTTCGCGACCACTGTAAATACAAGCTAGAAGAATGCACACATTACGTGCTGGTCGTCGGTCAACGCTACGGCTGGATTCCGGACGGAGAGACACAGTCGATCACAGAGCTCGAATATGAGTGGGCGCGGGCATGCATTGAACCGGGCAATATGCAGATCTTCTTCTATGAACTGGTTGAAGGGGAGCGAGTCGAGGCGCTTGATAATCAGCAGAAGTTAGATGCCTTTAAGGACCGTCTCTATAGGGAATGCAGTCCGAGAACGTTCCGTAACGAGGACAACTGTGAGGCAGTGTTGGAGCGTTCCTTAAGCGTATGGTTTGATCGGCAACCCACAGCCGTTGCTGTTCCGCAGACCACATCGTCCTATCAAGTTACCTCGACTCATCAGGCAACGGGAATGATGCAGTCTGGTGTCGTTCAAGCAGCTCCGGTAGGTGCATCATTGATTCCGGCAAATCTTGTAACGCTCGTTCAGGGTTTCGTCAGACTCTTTTCGCCGTCCGTTCATGCGGAGTTGCAAAGCTCTTTGCAACAAGTCATCCAGAAGATCAATTCCATGACCCCGAAAGAGTTCGAAGATTTCCTCAACCAGTACCGGTTTCCTTTCAATATCTATCACACAACCGATGCGGGCATCGTCGAATTGCTCGAAGCGTTGACCCTCTTGCACTTTGCGTACGGAGATTGGGAACTGGTTCCATCGGATAATACGGCGAATCTGGCACTTGGCTCGCAAGGCGATTCCTGGATACGGATTGTTCATTCGGGAAACCGATACGTTTCGATGCCAAAGGCGATTTTTGAACTGCGCAAACGCATTTTAAAAACAAAAAGCGGTCAAAAGGCGAAACAGGAAGGGGGCCCCCTGCTTCCGAATCGTCTGATTCTTGATAACTTCATCAGCGACTATACACTGTGCGAGGAATGTGGAAACCGACTAGGAGGAGGCATTTCCTTTTCGTTCACCGATGTGTTGGAGGACTTCACCCAAAGCCCGGATGCAAGAGATTTTACGCAAATGAACGACTCTTTCGAAGGTCTGGAGAAAACGCGAGTATGTTGCACGGAGTGTTTGCGAAGGGTCAAATCGGAGGCAAGTATGGAACAACAAATTCGTGACAGGATAAGGGGGTTGACCTCATGATCGAGAAGTTGTTCAGGTTGTTGGAAGAGCAGAGAACCGGACATGGCAAATTCATCAAGTTCACCAACATGAAGTTCGAGCGGTTGCAGGCCGTATACGCCTCGCCGGAGCAGATTTATGGGGTGGCTGTGTTTGGAACAGAAGAGGAGATGCAAGAGGGCTGGGAGCATGCGGCCGAAGAACTCAGCATCCAAGTGCAAGGCCAATTGAAGGGGCGGTTGACTTCCCTTCGCTGGGATATGTATCTGTTACTTTTTGTGACAGATAGCAACGTGCGGGAGAATGTCCGCAAACTGATCGAAAATGACCGTATGTTTTTCCGCAAGATTGTGTTGACGGCTGACGACAATTTGGAAGAATGCCTCCCCTTCTCGTTTCTCAGTCCAACAGAGGGGGGTCTTAGGGGTCTTACCTTATTTGGGGAAGAGCAATTTTTGCAAGAATTCAAAACAAAATTGTCCTCAAAAGCCGTAGAGCGATTGGGAGCTAAGTTCTTTGCGCACGGGGCGGAGGATTGGCAAACACTAAAAGCACTGTTGGGAGACGAGACGTTAGCAGGAGGTGGAGACGGTGAGAATCAGCGCGATTGAAATCAGCGCATTCCGTGGATTCCGGGACCGAGTCCGCTTTGATCTGCAGGGAGTGCAGATTCTCGTTTTGTACGGCCCGAACGGACATGGGAAAACCTCTTTTTTTGATGCAATCGAGTGGGGATTGACCGGGGAGATTCACCGCTACAGTGAACCGAGTGATGAACGAAACCGCAGCCGGTTTGTGAGGAATCACTTTGCTCCCACCCTTCCGGAAGTGACTTTGGAACTGCTTCTTGGAAGTGGTGAGCGGATCAAGGTTATACGGAAGGGCACTGCAGGAGGGCTGAGTCGTACCGATTACGGGAAGAACAAAACCCTGTTGAAAATCGTATATGAAGATGAAAAGGTGGTCTTGGAACCCCAATCTGAACGTTTATTGGAGAGTTTCTTAATTCGCGAAGGGTGGCGTGACAAGATAACGGTCATGGGGGGACTAAATCTGACCCATCTGCTTGGACAGGAGAAGATGAGCCGATTCTTGCGTGGAATGAAGGAAAGTGAGCGCTACGATGCGATTTCCTCTTTGTTCGGCACCCAGGCCTTTATGCGGTACAAGGGCGTTTTTGAACAATGGGTTAAGGACTTGAAAGAGAAGTCCAGCATGTTGCTAGGACAAGTCGCGGAGGTCGGTGATTCTCTTACTCGAATTCAGCAGGAGTTGGTTCATCAGGAAAGCAAGGTGTTAACAGAAGAAGTAGACGATCGCGAGTTGTTTCATAGCTACATAGACCTTTTCAAACTACCGCTAGACTTGTATGAAGATCGAAAATGGAACGAACTGCACTCGATCGCTGTGCGGTGCCAACAGGAATTGCGGGATGCACGGCTTAGTATGGAATATGGGCCAATACGTAACTTGGCAATGGCAGATTCGATGTTCTCAAGTTGGCGTTCTCGGATCATCACACATGAAGAAACGCATAAGCGCCTGAAGGAATTGAAGCGAGTATCGAATCTGCTGGAGAGACAAAAGTTCCTAGAAGAACTATTGGACGGGTTTGCTGAGTACTTCAAGCAAGAGGGAAGCAAAGTTCACTGGGAAAAGGACATCGCCGTCTCCAGCGAGAGACTGCAAAAGTCCGAAATGCGGGCGGATGCTTTACGAAGTTTTGCGAATGCCGTAATGACATCTCTCCAAGTAGCGGATGATCAGGAAAATTACTCGGCACTCGTATCGTCAATTTCGCAGATAAGTCTGCACGATCGGGAGAGCAAGGATCGGCTGATCGGCGTCTTGTTGAATTTTGTTGCGGTGAGAGATTCCTGGTTGAAGGCGAGTGCAGTTCTTGAAACGTCGGACGAGGTTCTTCAACGTCTGGAATCAGAAGCGAAGACTTTCCAATTGCTCAACGACAGATATCTCAACTTGTTACGGGCGGTACAGGAGTACGCCAGCCAGAACAAGGAAATGGATGCTTGTCCAGCCTGTGGAACAGCAGGCATTACATCTGAGCATTTGCTTCAACACGTGGAATTTGAGCGTGATAAAGTCCATCCACAACTATCCGTTCTTGAGCTAGGGATACATAAGGCTCGAGAACTGGTTTTACAACAAAGCGAGGACTTACATGCATTGAAAAATAGAGTCGAAAAGGCTCGATCGGAAGTGGAAAGGCAACTTGAAGAACTTGCGAAAAAGGCATCCTCTGAACAGGAAAAGCGGATGCGGTTTAGGGAGCAGGTCGAGTATTTGGAAACTGAGCTCGCAAATCTGAACCGTTCCCGGGAACGGTACCAGCGACAAGCGAAGAACATAGGGATGGATGTGAGCGATGCTGATTTCCATCGGGGGTTACTGAAGGAATCGATGGGGCTCAAACTTCAATTGGGCAGCTATTCATTTGAAGATCAAAAGGATGTTCGATACCAGATTGAAATGTGTCAAGAGTTGATCATGCAGGCCGAGATGGAGGACGCGAAGTTTTTTAAGACACTCGAATTACTGGGCCCTCCCCTAGAGGAAGTCAAGTACTGGTCGGTGAAGCAATTGGAGACGTTTCTACATGCTTTGAGAGATCAGCAGACAACTGAAGTGGAAGAACTGGAGCAAAAAGAGAAATTGAACGCTCTGGTGCGTTCAATCCTCGAAGAACTGCTGGATGGGGGGCGGCTACAGTCGCTTCGCAAAGAGCAATTGGTCCTCAACGAGCATTACAAAAAACTGCAAGATGAGATCGGTCAGATCGAGTTAGACTTGTCTGTGGCCCAGGAAGCGATGGGCAACGTACAGGTTGCTGTCGATGGCTTAAATGAATCCGTCATGGAACAGCTTTTCGAAACGGTGCAGACGATCTTCGCACGAATTAATTCGCATCCGATGTATCGGAAGTTAGAATTTACGAAGGATCGCCGCTTCCAAAACTACAAGCTCTTGATGCAAGTGCTTGCAGGAGACCAGGTGGCAAATCCGGCCTATATCTTCAGCGCTGCCCAAATTAACTCGATCGCTTTGGCTGTCTTTCTGGCGATGTCTATCCAGCAGCAATGGTCACCGTTGAAGTTGATGGCTTTGGATGACCCAGTACAAAGCATGGATGAACTTAATGTGCTGGGACTGGTGGATTTCATCCGTGTTCTTAGTAATCAATCAGGACATGACAAGCAGATCATCATCTCGACGCACGATGCCACTTTCTATCGGATTATGCTGAAAAAATTTCGCTATCAACATGTGGGTGTTATTGAATACGAAGGTTATGGTAAGGAAGGTCCGATGATCAAGCAACCGTTTGACGAACAAGGGGAGCCGATGAAGGATGAACGGGGCGAGCCGATTTATGTGCAGAATTTCTTACCGTTGGTTACGGAGGGACTACCAAGTTTATTGCTTGAAGTGGATCGTTCGCCATCGCAAGAGTCCGAGATGAGGACTCGTTTGCCGGAAGTGCACCCTGAATAATTTTTTGTTAGAGTCTACTAACACTCGTCCCCAATATTCGATGGGGACGATGTGTTGGGGAGAACAGCTGAGTAGCAACGGGTTCTTGAAAGATTCCACCGAAGAGCGGGCATCAAGGTTCGTTTCCGTCTCTTACAAACGATTTCATGTGAATGTGATTTTGGACAGAAAAAGATGTCCGGACGATGAATTCAGCCTTGAAATGATGGAGTTGGTTGAGTTTGTCCCGATTTGTTTTAGAAATGCTATTGAGTTGAAGAGATTGGCATGATAAGATAACTCTTGTCGCCGCGAGAGACAAGCGGATGACACGATTGATCCTTGAAAACTAAACGAGTGATAGATGAAGATCGATTCGAGTCAGTGAACCAAACTTTTATTGAGAGTTTGATCCTGGCTCAGGACGAACGCTGGCGGCGTGCCTAATACA
>NZ_JAEQNB010000015.1 GCF_016722965.1 Tumebacillus amylolyticus | reverse complement strand
TCTCGTGATGATGGCGGAAAGGTCACACCTGTTCCCATCCCGAACACAGAAGTTAAGCTTTCCAGCGCCGATGGTACTTGGACCGCAGGGTCCCGGGAGAGTAGGACGTCGCGAGGCAACATTGGGTAAAACGAAAGACCTGATCCGGAAACGGATCAGGTCTTTTTTTGCATAGGAAAGCGAAGGGGATTTGTGGAAATATAACGTATACAAGTTTGACGGGAGCGTGCACAGATGTTAGGAACCTTGGGGCAAGAGATTACCGAAACCGCTTATTTGACAGCGCGCACCAACACGAAACGCTATCGATATATCCTGCGTTACTTCTATGAGCAGTACCAGCGAACGAATTATTGGTTGCAGCCCGAAGAAATCTTGAGTGGGGTGCGTACGATGGGGCTGGAAGAAGATTATGATATGGAGAAGTTGCAAGCGGATCTCAGCCAGTTGGAAGGTTGGAAAAGTCTCACTGCACAACATGACAGCACACGTGTCACCACCATTGAAGAATACCTTAAAAAGCGATATCGCTACATGATGACTCCCTATGCGATTGAGATAGAACGATTGGTCATTCAACTCGAAAATGTGAAAGGCTACGGAGGCTCTCTGCAACCGAGCAAGTTGCAAGAGTTCGTTCGTCTGGCCAAGGCGATTCGCTGGTGGTCGCAGGTGCGGTCAGAGGTAGAGGCTGTCGAGTTGTGGGATGAACTGATCGATCTCTTCAAGGACCTCAACGAGCGGGCCTCTGACTATATTGCCAGCCTGAATAGCAAACGGTCGGAAGAACTTTTTGCAACCGAGCAGTTTTTGGCGTATAAGGATTCGGTATTGACCTATTTGCAGAATTTCATTCAGGTGTTGCAGAATACGGCACCGGAGATTTCAGAATTGCTTCTTCAGGCGAAACAGGACAGCTACTCGACAGCTCGTTTTTTACATCAAGTAGTGTCGGCGAAAATGGGGATGCCGAATCTGGACGAACCATTGTCGGCAGAGCAATGGGAGGAACGAATAAACAGCCAATGGCGCAATGTGGAACGTTGGTTCTTGGGTACAAAGCAAGAGTCGAGCCTCGTGAGTTTGTTGGAACAAATGGCGAAAGATACGATTTTTAAAGTCGTGCGCAGCGCCATACGGATTCAAGAAAAGGGCAGGAGCGGAATGAGCCGCCAACAAGAGTTGGAACAGGTGGGTCGCTGGTTTTTGCAAACGGAGAGCTTGGAAGAGGCGCATGAATTGTACGCCTATACGTTTGGTCTGTATGAGACGAGACATTTTTTTGGTGAACATGCGGAGGACAACGGGTATTTGGATGAGACCTCCATGTGGGAAACGACCCCGCAAGAGTTTTCGCTGCCCCCTCGAGGGCACCAAGGGCGTCCGAGGAACACGAACACCGCTCCGGTCATCGCACGAAAAAACAATCCCGTGTCGCTTCAAGCCTACCTAAAAAAGAAGCAAGAAGAAGAGAGCTTGATCGAAACCTACGTAAACCGCGGTTCTGTATTGATGTCAGAATTGGGTGTCGTTTCGAAAGGGGAGCGGCAACAGCTGTTGTCGTGGATCAGCCGTTGCCTTGCGAACAAAAACCTCCAATTTCGAACACCGGATGGAATCAGGATCGCGATGCCCAACCGCCCCAACTTGGATCGTACCATCTTGGTCTGTGAGGATGGAGAGCTCGAGATGCCCAATTACACGCTCTATTTCAGCAGGGAGGGAGAACCATCATGAGTGAATCGTCACGTACCCAGTCTTTCAAGGACGAAGAGAAAGCGGCAGAACGAAAACGTCTTGCTCGAGTGCTCTTGAATCGACCCTGGGTGCGAAAAGCGGACGATCCGGAACTGTTTCGCACGCTTCGCTTGCATTATGAACCATTGCGCGAGTGGTTTCAACATGCTTGCGGGTTTCCGCTGCTGATGACGCGGGAATTGATCAAGTTGGAAAAAGTACCGGGAGTCGCAAAGCCTTGGATGGGGGTGGTGGAGTTCAAGCAACCGCTTGACTACGCGCTTTTTACCTTTTGCTTGTGGTTTTTGCAGAACAAAGGGGAAATGGAGCAGTTCGTGCTCAGCGAGCTGATCGACTCTGTAAAACTCAAGATGCAAGAAGAAGGCACTCCTCTGGAGATGACACATACCCCTCACCGGCAATCTCTGAAACGGGCTCTAAAAAAGTTGCGAGATCTCAAGATTTTGATCGTGGTCGACGGCGACGAAGAGGATTGGGCGCGTAGCAAGGAGGGGACGCGTAACATTTTGTACGAGTGCAGTACGTTAACGTCGTATGTGTTACGTCGTTTCCCCCAGGATATCTCCGCGTTGACCGAATTTCGGCAATTGGGCGAGGGGATGTATCCTGAGGGAAATGAGGGCGACGTGTCGAGGCGGCGGCATACGGTTTTTCGTCGGTTGTTGCAGGAGCCGGCCGTGCTGGACCACCACTGGCAACCGGACGAGTTGCAGTATGTGCGAATTCAGCGCAGCTACATCCTTGAACAGATTGGGAAGCACGTCGGATTGGAAGGAAAGCGTTACCGAGAGGGGCTGCTTTTCTATCATTTGAGCCCTAAAGGGGAGATGGACTTGTTTCCCACGGCGGAGTCCATCACCGATCTGGTACTGTTGCTGGCGAACGAAGTGCGTACGCAGTTGAAGGAAAAAGAGGACCTGCAGATCACGCAAGCAGATCTGGAGTCCATGCTTCTCGACTTGCGGGAGACTTATGGAAGCTGTTGGAGCAAACAAGACCGTGAAGCGAAGATTGGTGAATTGGCACAACAACTGCTGGGTCATCTCGAGGCATGGGGTTTGGCGGAGCGTGTGGACCCCAATTGGATTCGATTGTCGAGTGTGTTGGGGCGTTTTTCCGGGAGTTATAAGTTGGGGGGAGACGAGCGGTGAAGGAGCGTTGGGTGTTGCATCGAGCGGGGATGCTCAATTTTTGGTATTACGACGAGCAGGAGTTCGAAATCGAGGGCGGTCGCGTGCTGTTCCGGGGATCTAACGGCGCCGGGAAATCAGTCACGATGCAAAGTCTGCTCCCGTTGGTGTTGGACGGGGATACAAGACCCAGCCGATTGGATCCGTTTGGTTCGCGTGACCGCAAGATTGAATATTATCTCTTGGGCGATCAAGGGCAACATGCGGAACGGACCGGGTACCTATGGTTGGAGTTTGCTCACGGGACGAGCGGCCGTTATTTGACGATCGGGATTGGGTTGCGTGCGCGCAGGGGCAATCGGGAGTTGGATTTTTGGGGCTTTGCGATCACAGATAACCGACGAATTGGCCGAGGGTTTGATCTGTACAAGCGCGAGTTCTCGATGGGTCAAGAAAACAAAGTGCCTCACACTTGGAAAGAGATGCGGGACCTGATTGGTGAGGGCGGGCATTTCGTTCGGGAACGCAAGGAATATGCGATGCTGGTCAACAAATTGCTGTTTCGCTATGAGAACCAAGACAGTTACGGGGAAATGCTGCACCTGCTTTTGCAATTGCGCAGCCCGAAGCTCTCGAAGGATTTCAAGCCGACGACGATCTATGGCATCTTGAAAAGCGCGCTCCCTTCTCTGGAAGAGGACGAGTTGTACCCGTTGGCGGAAGTGCTGGAGTCGATTGATCAGATCGGAGACCGGCAGAGAGAGTTGGAACACCATGTCGGTTACGTTGAGGATCTGGAAAAAGCATACGGAACGTACAACCGCTACCAATTGTTCCATCGCGCTGAAAAAGCGGTGCAGTCCGCTGCACGTTTGCAGGAGAAAGACCTGTTGGTGGCTCAACAGCAACAAGAGTTACAAAGCAAAGAGCAAGAACTCGCAGAACAGCGCACGTTCGATCAGAAACAGGCCCATGAACTTAGAAACGAGCAAGCAGAGCTTGATGTGCTGAATCAAGATGAAGCTTTTTCAAAAAGACAAGATTTGCAGAGTAAATACAAGGAAAAACAAACGCTGGAACTCAATCTCGACAAGTCACGTCGTGATCTCGACTATTGGCGCATAGAGGAGAAAAAGGTGCGCCTCCAGATCGAAACCGCAAGCCTCCAAATGCAGGCCGAACAAGCCAAGCAAGCTGACTTGCTGTCCGAGTTGGAAGCTTCGGCGCGGGAGATGGAGTTTGTGTACCATGATGTGTTCCACCGTCGAGTCTCGCGCGAAATGGAGCAGTCTGTATTTTGGGCATCGTGGAAAATGGCAATTCATGAGCACCAAGCGTCTCTGAATGAAGCGCTCAAATGTGCGCGAGAACATTCACAATCCAAAAAGGATGTGTTCGAGAGAGACGCGCAACTCAGTGCGGCTCGAGAACGGCGCGATGAGATGGAAAAGCAATTCCACGCCTTCCAAGTCGCGCTGGAGAAAGAAAAAGAACAACAGCAAGAACGAATGTTCGCTTGGCGGGATCAGTTGCAAGAACTGCAAGTGTCCGAAACGGAGATGATCTCTCTCTTGCAACAACTGGCTCTGTTCCCGGAGAGGACCTACGAGGAGGTCAAACGTGTTTTGGGCGCGATTTATGACCCACAGGTGCAAGAGGTCCGGATCGAAGCGCTGCAGAACGCCGCTTTTTTAAAGCAACTACGAGACGCAGAACAGGAAAAACGTGTGGAACTGCAAAGCTGGAGACATCAGCGTGAGCCGGAACCCGTCCGTTCCAAGCATCGAGAACGGACTCGGCAAATCTATGGGGAGCAACAGGTGGTGGGTATGCCGCTGTATGAGGCATGTGAGTTTTTCCCGCATGTGCCGGAGGAGACTCGCGCCATGTTGGAGTCGTTGCTGCAAGAAACAGGTTTGTTAGATTCATGGGTTGGAAAGTTGGGTGTTCTATGGAAGCGGGAGGACCAAGAGTTTTGGGTGCAAACGCAACCGTTGATGTTCGGGCACACGCTGGCCGACTTTTTGCGTCCGACGCCTCCGGAAGACGGCTCCGTTTCAGCGGAGTGGATTCAAGATGTGTTGCAATCCATAGAGATTGGAGATCCCGTGAACGGCAGTGAACGCGTTGTGCTGTCGGAGCAAGGTTTTTTCCGTCTGGGATCGTTGCTCGGCAAAGTTCAACCCAAAGAACGGGCCGAGTACATCGGCAAGGAAAGTCGCAAGCAAACTCGTTTGGCGACGATCAAGCGCTTGGAAGCAGAACTGGCGGACTTGACCCTGCAGGTAGAAGCGCATGAGGGCGTTGTTGAAGCGTTGCAAGCGCGGGAGATGCAGTTGCAGAAGGAATATGGATTGTTCCCGGATGCGAAGGAGTTGTTCGAGGCTCGAGACGCGGTGCTCAAGGGTCAGGTGAAATTGGAAGCTGCACAGGGCGACGTTGAAGTAAAAAACGACCACCACAAGCGTGCGATGGAAAAAGAACGCGAGGTGCGCGGGCGCTTGCTGGAACTGACGCAAACGTGGTCGTTCTTGAAAAACGAGGCACGATTGACGGAGGCGATGGAGCAACTGAGCGGTTATCGGGGGTTCTATGGCGAGCTGCAAACGGCTTGTACCCGTTACTTGACCGCTCAAAAGCAGGTTTCCGACGGAGCGCAACAGGTAGACGTCGTTGTTGAGAAGTTGGAGATCGAAGAGGCTCATCAACAGAAGCATCTTGAAGTTCTGGAAGAGATTCAAGCCACGATCCAGGCCTATGAAAAATCCTTACAAGAGATGAAGGCGGAGGAAAAATACCAACGTCTGCAAGAATTGATGAGGTCTGTGGAGTTGCGCAGGGAGACGCGCAAGAATTTGGGAAATCGAATGAAACAGGTAGAGATTGCGATCGGAATCCTACAAAATGAATTGCGCAACTTGCATCGCGAGCGTATGAACATTCTCTCAGAGTTGGAGGACCTCGTCGACGAATGGCGGACCGAATGGAAGATGCGCTTGGTTGCTCCGTGGAGGGAGCAGGAGCTCCCCTCCGAGATGCAGGATCAGGTGGCGCTCTGTCGTACGCTAGCTCAAACGTTGGGCAAGGAGTTCGAGCCAAAGCGAGCCATCGAAAACGCTGTCAACAATATTTACAAAGTATTCAATGAAGTGAACGTCCATTTGCATCAGTACGTGTTGGAATGGGAGGACCTCAACGGGCGTCAATTGGTGAAGTTCAGCTACGACCGTGGTAAGCCACTTACGCCGGAGCGATTGCTCGATCAGTTGCGGGTACAGTTGGCGGAACAGAATCTCTTACTTCAAGAGAAGGAAAAAGAACTGCTGGAAAAAGTGTTGATTCAGAGTGTAGGGGTCAGCATCCGGCAAAAAATTCAACGCGCTGAAGCGTGGGTACGCGAGATGAACTTGCTCATGAGCAAGCGCAATACTTCCAGCGGGCTGCAGTTGAAATTACGCTGGGAGCCCAAAGAGAAAGGCTCCGAGATGGAGATGGAAACAGTTCGGTTGGTCGAGTTGTTGCGTCGCGATTATGAGCATCTCACGAATGCGGATCGCGAGGAACTTTACCAGCACTTCCAAGAGAAAATCCAGCAAGCCAAGGCCGAGGCGGATCATGTGGGAGCATTGCGAGAGATCATTCATCAATTTTTGGATTACCGTGAGTGGTACCGCTTCCAACTTTTATCCAAGCAGGGCGAGCAAGTGGAGTACCGCGAGTTGACAGACCCGAGGTTCAACGTCATGAGTGGCGGGGAGAAGGCGATGACCATGTACATTCCGTTGTTCGTTGCGGTTTCGTCGCGTTACAAAGGAACGGCTCCGGATGCACCGAAATTGATCTCGCTGGACGAGGCATTTGCGGGTGTGGATGAGGAAAATGTAAGGGATTTGTTTGAGTTGCTGACCGAAATGGAGTTTGATTACATGATGACCAGCCAAGTGCTATGGGGGTGTTTTGACACGGTGCCGAAATTGTCTATTTATGAAATTATGCGGCCTAAAGGGGCGGAATCGGTAGACGTGATTCCTTATACGTGGGATGGGAAAGTGCGGAGGACGAATTTTGAAGCGATTGAACAGGTCGGATAAAGGGGAATCGACATGGAAGATCAGATGCGCGAGATGGTGACGCTTTTTTCACATCCAGGATTTCAGCGTTTGGTTGAGGCGGCGGAGCGGAAGTGGGTGTCGTTGGGGCGCTTCTCCGGACAGGTACAAGTGCCAAATCTGACGGATGTAGAAAGTCAGAAGATATCGGGATTGCTCGGTACGTTTTTTCCGCCTGAAGCGACGGCGACGATTAAGCTTTCGGCGTTGGAAAACAAACTGTTGAGTTCTCGTTGGGCCGTCGGATTGGAGACCTTGGTGCCGCTTGTGACGGGACGTCCTTTGATTTCAAAGAAGCAACGCCAAGGCATGAAAGCGAGCTCGTGGGACGAATTTTGCGAATCTGTGCATCGTTCTTGCAAACGCGAAGAGAGCGCGGCTTGGTGGAACGGTATTTGGAAAGGTTCGGCCGCCGGTTCGCGGGCGGTCCGAAACTCTTTTGACGAGAATCGAGAGGGGACTGCTTCTTGGGTGTCGCTTTGCGTTCGGGCGCTTGACGAGCTTCCGTGTTGGCTGGGGATAACGGAACGGTTGCCGGTGTTTGCAAATCGGTTGAGCGGTGACCCGCATGCGTTCGATGCAGATCGAATTGTGGGGAGATGGTTGTACCAAGCGCTTTGTACGATTTTGGAACTTGATGCGGAGAGTGCGGCGGAGTGGAAGCGTGAGGTGTGGCAGGAAGCGGGGGTACTGCTTGATGAGGTATCTTCTTTTGTGACGGCGGTTGGGTTGCGTACCATTCCGGGGGATGCATGGGAGGCGTTTTTTTCAAAAGCGATTGCGGTGAGGATGCCACTTTTGTTGCCGTTGGCTTTTTTTCAGAAAAAAGTGGGCTGGGAAATACGGGATCGGGTGTTTGTTGTAGAGAACCCGGCTGTGTTTGAAACGATTTTGGATCGATGGCCGGATGGAAGGGAGTTGCCCGTCCTGGTTTGTACGAGCGGGCAACCTTCTGTAGCAGCATTACGGTTGTTGGATGCCTTATGGGTCCAAGGCGCGGAGATTTGGTATAGTGGGGACTTTGATTCTAAAGGGATTGAAATGGCTTGTTCGTTGCAGAAGCGCTACGGAGATCAGTTTGTAGCATGGCGTATGGGAAGCGCAGAATATCTGTCGGTGGAACGGGGAGTAGCTATTGAAATGGAGTATATGGCTGCTCATTTGCAGATGAAGGTTCCTTGGGATGATCAATTGGCGGAGGCGATGAGGGCGCGGCGAGAAAAGGTATTTCAAGAGTCGCTGGTCTCCTTGTTGTTGGCTGATTTAGTGGGAGAAACGAAGACGGTTGGAGGGTGAAGTAGGTGCAGTTGTGAGAGGGGGGATTTTGTTTATATTTGTTTGAGCATGTCATTCGCAAGAAGGTAGTGGACATGATAAGATAACTCTTGTCGCCGCGAGTGATGCGGTGATGAAAAATAAACTAGAGATTGGCAGTTGACTTTCGATAGTTGATATGCTATCTTATTGAAGTCGCCTCTGAGCGACACGATTGATCCTTGAAAACTAAACGAGTGATAGATGAAGATCGATTCGAGTCAGTGAACCAAACTTTTATTGAGAGTTTGATCCTGGCTCAGGACGAACGCTGGCGGCGTGCCTAATACATGCAA
>NZ_JAEQNB010000014.1 GCF_016722965.1 Tumebacillus amylolyticus | reverse complement strand
CGGTCAACGTGGTAAGACCCCCTGTAGACGACAGGGTTGATAGGCTGGAGGTGTACGTGCCGCGAGGCATTCAGCTGACCAGTACTAATCGGTCGAGGGCTTATCCTAAGTTCTTGAATCACAACACAAAGTTTGCCGTCCGGTTTCATTATCGCGGGGTGGAGCAGTTGGCAGCTCGTCGGGCTCATAACCCGAAGGTCGCAGGTTCAAGTCCTGTCCCCGCAACCAAACGCAATACAAAAATGAAAGACCTGATCCGTGCTGCGGATCAGGTCTTTTTTTGCTTAGAAAAAGACGGGGATTGCGTTCAATTCGCTTTCTTGACGGGCACCCGGAACCTCATACAATCGGCCCGGCGCAAAGCGGTTCCAAAAGTGGCGCAGACCGGGCACGATCACTTTCACCACGGGCAAGCCGATGTCCGGTCGGGTGAGGTCGAGCACGAGCATCTCCAAACCCTTGGCTTCCGCGATCGCTTGGCACTGCAACACCGCCTCCCGCAGGTCTGTCATCGAAACTTGCGCAAAATCACAAGCCCGCTTCGCAGGAACTCCGTTATCAGGTCTCAAATATGGCTGATTCTCCACAGTAGCCGTCCGCCACCACCAACGGGTGATCTCATCTTGACGTTCCCGCTCCGCGAGGGCCGGGAGGAACTGGTTCATCTCGGTAAGGGCACGCAACAGCGCCACTTCCGGATCGAAATGAGCCCCAAACCCGCACAAAAGATCCTCTGTCGCCCCTTCAACCCTTCGACTGACCGCCGCGAACGTCGGAATGCCAAGATCGTGCGTAAGATCCAACACCCAGAACTCCCGCCCAAGCATCCGATAGTGCTCTCTCAACCGCTTCACATACCCCAACCCGAAACTTTCGACATCCACGGCTCCTCGCTTCAAACCGTTGTACCACCAGAGCGACACATGATCCCGTTCCACCAGTTCAAAAAAGCCTTGCAAGATCGCTTCTTCCACCGAGTTTCCCGCCGCACATCCATTCGAATCGGCATGGCTGTACACCGGACTTGGATAGCCAAAAAAACACGAAGACGTCGGCACGTACTTGAATCTCCGCTCCGTCATCGACCAAACGGGCGTCCACTCCAGCACTGCATTCTCATCAAACGGGAGCGGTATCTGCCGACCGGGCAACACATTGCGCGCATTCAGCTCGTCCCGCCGTGCAAACTGATCTTCGCTGTACAACATCAGCGAATTCGGATGCACCGCCAACTCACCCATTTGTAAAAAACTCGCTTGCACGCGTCGCTCGTCTCCCTGAAACCGTCCGGAGTATCGCTCGAGCGCCTCACCAAGCGCCCCCGCCTTGGCTTGTCCATCCGTAACACCCTTACCTCCACTATAGGAACGAAGCCCGCGACCTCCGGCATGGTTCACACCTGCCACGTAATTGTGAACCAACCCCTCGAATGACCCTTTGTTCGAACGCTCCAATTTGCGCACAATTCCTGTGACCGGGCTCACGTGGTGTCCAAACTTACGCAGCGTTTCTTCGGGAGCTGCGGTACGGTATTCGCCTGCAAGCACTCGCTGTGAAGTCAACTCAAACGGAGCAGGTGTTTCACCAATCGAGATGGGCTCCCCGCAAGCCGGACATTGCGGACGGCGCACCAAGTGATGAGTCTGAATCTCCATCGCGTGCAGGTCAAACGTTCGAACGGCACCGTGCAACTCATGCTGGTTCCCAAGAGCAATCGCCTTGACCACTTCACGCGCCGTCCATTCAAACCCCGAATCTGCAAACTCCAAACTTCCGGCAAACCTCCGCTCTCCGCGCAATCGCTGCGCCAAACATTCCCAACATCCCGTTTCCTCGGGACGAAACACCGGCCCCATCCAGAGCACAGACCCGTTCAACTTCGCCAACATCCACGGACGTCCGCTCGCCATAGCACGCTGATTGACCCCGGAAATCTCCTCTCGCAGATAATCATCCGTCAACACCACCAGGAAATCGCCGTCGTCCTCCGACCCTGCCATCACGGACAGCCCGACCTGCTCCAACGACCGCTTCAACCGTGCCAGCACTTCTTCACCGACGGGGCCGAACGACGTGAGGGACACCGTCGTTTTTTCCAAAAGACGGGCTGTGCTCGCATCCTCGGCCTCGCTCAACACCCCCGCTTGCTCCAACACCAACAACGCATAATAAACCTCCGCCGCCGGCACTTCCTCGCGCAATCTCTCCACGATCTCAGACTTCTCAACGCCCTTTTGCAAAAAAGGGAGCAACTTCACAAACGCGCTCCCTTCAAAAAACTCCGATCCCATCTCTGAGAGCACCACGACTCTCCGGGCATCCACGACTTCCATACGATACTTCGCATCTAGTGTTGGCTTCTCCATCTGCACAGTCCTTTTCAGCCGAATAGTTTTCATTAGTAAGTATACATCAACAAGCAGAAACCACCATGACTAAAGATTTACTGTAGATTATAATAAGAAGGTGCCTACCTGATATTCAAGCAGAGTTGGAGGGGACTTCATTGTTACCTGTCGCCGATTTTCAAGTCAACGACATCCTGCACCGGGAGAAAAAGTTCGTTCTCTACCGGGCGCAGTCCAAAACGGCGCAACAGCCGGTCCTGATCAAAACCTTTCAGGCGGACTATCCGGCTCCGAAGGACGTCCTGCAGCTCAAGCGCGAATACGAAATGACCCGGCGGGCTGCGTCACCCGGTGTGCTCGCTCCCTTGATATTGGAGCCGTATCAACACACGTGGTGGATGATCTTGGAGGACTGTGGCGGCGAGACGCTTCAGCAATTGTTGAAGAACGGGCCGCTGAGCCTCGATTCCTTTTTGGAGATTGGAATTCGCATGACAGATGCGGTGTTGCACCTGCACCGCAAGAACATCCTTCACAAAGACCTCCAGCCGGCCAACTTTTTCGTGCATTCACAGTTGAAGGTCGTCAAACTGACCAATTTTTCGAGTGCCTCGCTGTTGTCGGGGGAGCGCTCGGAGTTGGTCCAGCCTGACTTTTTGGAAGGATCGCTCCCGTACATGTCGCCGGAGCAGACGGGACGGCTGAATCGACCGACCGATTTTCGTTCGGATCTGTATTCGCTGGGCGTGATGTTCTACGAGATGCTGACCGGGCAGTTGCCGTTTCGCGCAGAAGATCCTGTGAACTTGATCTACCAGCATCTCACGGCCGAAGCGATGCCGCCGTCGCTTTTGATGGACATCCCGGAGACGCTCTCCGACATCGTGATGAAGTCTCTCGCCAAGAATGCGGAAGACCGCTACCAGAGCGCCTACGGACTCAAGTACGATCTGGAAAAATGCCTCCGCCAACTCACGGCGGACGGCATCATCGACGACTTCCCGGTCGGGGAGGCGGACCGTTCCGAACATTTCCGCATCCCCGACGTGCTCTATGGACGTGAGCGGGAGATGGGGACGCTTTGCTCCGCCTACGAACGCATCCGGCAGGGTGCCTATGAAAGTTTGCTGATCATCGGAGCACCGGGGCTTGGCAAATCGACACTTGGGCAAGAATTTAAGCGATACGTCATGCAACATCACGGCTTTTTTCTCATCGGCAAGTTTGATTCACGCAAGCAGGAGCCATATCAGGGGTTGTTGCAAGCGTTGGAGCAATTGGTTCATCAGTTGCTTGCAGAGAGTGATTCCAGCATTGCAGTCTGGGCTGATCGGATCCGCAAGGCTGTCGGCGTGAACCTGCCCGTGCTCACGGAAGTGTTGCCCGCATTGGAACTGATCGTCGGTGAGCAATCCGCGGTGGCGCAAGTTCCTACGATCGAAGCGAACAACCGATTCCGTTTGGCGTTGCAGAATTTGCTCAGCGTGTTCGCGTCTGAGCAACATCCGTTGGTGGTGTTCCTCGATGATTTGCAAGAGGCAGACCAAGCGACGCTCAAGTTGATGTCGTTTCTGCTGTCCGACCGAAGTCTTACACATCTGCTGTTCATCGGCAGTTGCCGCGAGGACGAATTGCCCGACCGGTGGACCAACGTCGTTCACACGATGCGCGCCGAAGGGTTGATACGAGACGTCTTGCTCTCGCCACTTCAAGTGGATCACGTTCAGCAACTGTTGCAAGATGCGTTGCGCTGTTCAGCGGAGCGTGCCTTGCGCTTCTCCCACGTGCTGATGGAGAAGGGCGGGGGCAACCCGCTTTTTGTAAAAGAATTTTTGCAGAGTCTGTACACGCAAGGCCATCTGTGCTTGGAGGAGACGACGGGCGAATGGAATTGGGACGAACAGGCGATTCGGCGCATGGAAGTCAGCGCCAACCAAGTCGATCTGCTCTTGCACAAGATTCGTCAACTTCCGGCAAGTACGCAAGAGGTGGTGCAAGTGGCGGCCTGCTTGGGTGGAACGTTTGATTTGCAATCGCTGCAAGTGGTGCTCGGGCGCGAACTGTCCGAAGTGGCGGACGACTTGCTGTGGGCGTTGGAGGAGGGCATCTTGCTCTCCAAAGGTTCAGCGTACAAATGGCTCTACGACATCCGAGAGGGTGAGGTGGAGCCTGACTATCTGGAAAGCCTCCCTGTCTCGTTCGAATTTCTGCATGATCGCGTCCAACAGGCGGCGTACGGCTTGCTCTCCGAAGAAGCCCGTAAAACGGTTCATCAAAAAATGGGGCGCTGGCTGGTGGATCGCGAAGATCGACTGTTTGAGCGGGTCAACCACCTCAATGAAGCAAAGGATTGGATCACAGGGGCGGAGGAACGCGAAGAGTTGGCATGGCTGAACCTCGAAGCGGGTCGGCGGTTGAAAGTTTCCACCGCCTATGAGCAAGCGCTGGATCATATCGCGCAAGGTATGGAACTGCTGACGGACGCCTGTTGGGAGACTCAGTATGCGTTGGCGATGGAACTGCATAAGGAACGGTTCGAGACCGAGTATCTGTGCGGGGCCGTGACGAAAGCGGAGACGTACTTCACGCAAGTTGTGGAAAACGCCCGAACGGCGCTCGAAAAATCGGTGGTCTACATCATCAAGATTCGCCTGTACAACTTCTCCGACCGCATGGAGGAAGCGTTGCGTACCGGGGTGGAAGGTTTGCGGGCGTTGGGTTTCCATGAGTCCTTGCACATGAGCCGGGCGGCTCGGTGGCGTTTCTATCAGAAGTTGAAGGACGTGGTGCTCAACCAACCTTTTGAGCAGCTGATCAACGCGCCGATGGCGTCCGACCCGATTGTGATCGCGCAAGTCGAGATGATGAACATCATGGGCATGCCGTCCTACCATCTCGACCAAGACTTGTACCACGCGCTGCGGGTCAAGATGATCGAAAGTTCGATGGAGCACGGATTGTCAGAGAAAACGGGCTCAGCCTACGTCGGGATCGGGGTGATGGTCTTGACGGAATTGGGGGATTATGAAACCGCCGATGCGCTGGGGCGGCTGGGTGTGGAGATGGAGCGTGCCGTCCTCGCCCGTCGTGGAGAGCGGGGCTATCGGAGCCTGCAATTTTACGCCAACGAAATTCAACGTTGGACCACGCACAACCGTGCGTCTGAAGAGGCGCTCTGGCTAGGGGCGCAACTGTGTCTGGATGCGGGCGAGTTGATGCGCGCCGTCTATTCGTTCGCCGACTGGGCACAACGCAGAGTCTACGGCGGAACGCCTCTTGAGGAGATCAAGCGCGATTTGCAAAATTTGATGAAAACGTTCGAGCGCAGTCAGTCCGCTTGGATTCTCTATTTGATCAAGATCACGTTTGGGTTGATCTACAACTTGCAGGGTGTGACGGAAGGGACGGCCAACTTGACGTATGAGGACTTTGACGAAGAGGCGTATCGGTTGCACGTCTTGCCCCAGCAAGCGGCACTTTGGCCAACGTGGTACTACCATTGCAAGATCCTCTTGCTGTACGTGGCGGGAGAACACGAGGCCATTCTCAACCTCATGCCTTCCATTTCCGAAGAAGTGGTGCAGTCCGAGTCAGACTTTCCGTTCCTGTACGCGCTGACGTTTGCCGCCGTCCATTCGCCGACCGCAGAGCAGCTCAAAAAATTCAAGAGCTACCGAAAACAGATGAAAAAATTGGCCGGTGTATGCCCGGACAACTTTTTACACCGCTCGTTGTTGATGGAAGCGGAAGGTGCAAAGGTCGGCGGACAGGTGCGAGAGGCAATGGACCTGTACGACCAAGCCATTGCCGCCGCTTCTCAAAACGGCTATCTGCATCATGTCGCCATCGCCAATGAATGTGCGGCCAAGTTTTACCTCGGGCTTGGCAAGCCACATCTCGCCGTGCCCTATCTGGCAGGGGCACGCTACGGATACCTGCAATGGGGGGCGACAGTCAAAGCTCGGCAGTTGGAGGCCGATTATCCGGCACTTTTGCAACAGCAGGCAGAGCGTGCGCCAACCAGAGAGAGCATCGATTTCATGTCGGTCTTGAAAGCGGCGCGAACCATCTCAGGCGAGATCGTCCTCGAACGGTTGCTGGAAAAATTGATCGAGATCGTCGTAGAGAACGCAGGGGCGCAAAAAGTCGTGTTCTTCATGCAATCTGACGAGGGTTTGAACATCGTGGCCCGCAAGTTGCCGGAGGAGGGGCATGTGCAGATCTGCGAACCGATTCCGTGGCAAGATGCGGAGAATTTCTCGCCGATGATCTTGCAATATGTAACCCGCTTGCAGCAGGCGGTCGTGTTGAACGATGCCGTTCGGGACGATGTGTTCGGCAAGTGTTCCTACGTCCGCGAGATGGAGCCGAAGTCGATTCTCTGTTTGCCGATTTTCAACCAAGGTCGCATGATCTCCGTGATCTATATGGAGAACAACCTCATGACGAACGGATTTACAGAAGATCGCTTAGAGGTTATGAACCTGCTTACCGCTCAGACGGCCGTCTCGATCGAAAATGCAGAACTATATCGTCGCCAAGTTCTGCTCAATGAAGCCTATGGCCGCTTCGTCCCTCATGAGTTCCTCCGTCTCTTGGGGAAAAAAAGCATCACGGACGTCGAATGGGGCGAACATGTGGAGAAGGACATGACGGTGATGTTTGCGGACATTCGGTTTTTTACGGCGTTGTCGGAGCAGATGACGCCGGAGGAGAATTTTTTCTTTCTCAATGGGTTTTTGCGTCGGATGGAACCGGTGATCAAGGAGAATGGCGGATTCGTGGATAAATACATCGGGGATTCGATCATGGCACTGTTTGACAAAGGGGCGGACGACTCCGTGCGGGCGGGGATTGCGATGCTGAGGAAGTTGCACATCTACAATGAACAACGCCTGAATGAAGGGCGGGAGATGATTCGCATTGGGATCGGGGTGAACAGCGGGCACCTGATGCTGGGCACGATTGGAGGCTATGAGCGGATGGACTCCACGGTCATCAGCGACGCGGTGAACGTGGCGGCACGGATTGAAAAGCTGACCAAGTCCTACAAAGTTCCGTTGCTGATCAGCGAGCATACCCGTTCCCGCTTGAAGCATCCGGAGCGGTATGCGATGCGTCCCGTTGATCTGGTCGCCGTGCGCGGTCGGACGAGTGCGGTGACACTGTACGAAGTGTATGAAGCCGACCCGCAGGATGCGTTCCAATCGAAGCAGCGATTGTTGCCTGTGTACGAACAAGGATATCACGCATACTGGAATGACCAATGGGAAGAGGCACGGGCTTGCTTTGCCTCGTATCTGGATAGTTTCCCGGACGATCCCGTTGCACAGATGTACTGGCACCGCAGCCGGAATTCTTGAGAAAAAAGAGACTGCCTCATCAAAGGGGCAGTCTCCTTTTTACAAGCAGGTCTTAGCCGTCACACAGTTTCGAGGTCATCGGATTAATGCCGGACGTGGTCTTCAGCGGCAGAACCAGATGTTGCACCGAGTCGGTATCTTCCACGACATTCACTTGCGTACCTTGCGGAACTTCAATGCCGTGCTCCGCGAGAACGCCGTGCGGGTCTTGTTTCAAACGTTCTTTAAAGCTCTCATCGGACCAAGCTTTGGCCACGACTTCGCCGTAGTTTTTATGCGTATGCATGTTGCTGTCCTCCTGATCATTTAAGGTATGTGTTTACTTTCAATTATACACTGTTTTACATGAAATACCAGATCATATTTTTACGTATGAAAAAAACTTGACGAGTGACAAGATTTGGGATACGTTGCGAGGGAAAGAGTTGAACCGAGGTAAGGGGGAGAAACGGATGATTTTGTTGGATCGGGTGACCAAGAAATTCAAGGACGTGCCGGCTGTCCGCGACTTGAGTTTTGAAGTAGGTCGTGGAGAAGTGGTCGGTCTGCTTGGGGAAAACGGAGCCGGTAAGACGACGACGCTTCGAATGATCTCCACCGTATTGACGCCGACGGAGGGGCGTATCGTCGTGGATGATCTCGACACGGTGAAACGCCCGGAGGACGTGCGTCGGCGGATCGGCATTCTGTTTGGCGGGGAAACCGGGTTGTATGAAAAATTGACGGCCCGCGAGAACATCACCTATTTCGGTCGGTTGTACGGAATGGATGACCGCACGATCCGCTTGCGGACGGAAGAGTTGGCGAGGCGGTTTGAGATGATGGAGTTTCTGGACCGTAAAGTCGGCGGGTTTTCCAAAGGCATGCGGCAAAAAGTCGCCATCGCCCGTTCCGTGGTTCACGACCCGGCCGTCGTGCTGTTCGATGAACCCACGTCAGGTCTGGACATCACCGCTGCGAACATGTTCCGCCGGTTGGTACAGGAGTTTCAAGCCGAGGGCAAAACGATTCTGTTCTCCTCTCATATCATGAGCGAGGTTGAACGCCTGTGCGACCGCGCCGTGATCTTGCATCGGGGCGAGGTACAGTTCAACGGGACGTTGGAGACGTTGTTTACCGACCATGGGAGTCGTGATCTCGATGAGATCTTCATGAAGCTGATCGGAACGGGGGGAGCGCGATGAAACGAGGATGGTGGATCGTTTTTCGCAAGGAGATCAAGGAGTTGGCTTCTGACCGCAAGATGTGGCTCGGTTCCATTTTGTTGCCGCTTTTGCTGATGCCTTGCTTGATGTTGCTGATTGCCAAGCTGCAGGCAGGGGCTGCCGAAGATGCCAAGAAAAACATCACCGTTGCGCTGATCGGACACAACGCGCGTGTCGAGCAAGCGATCACGAAAGTACCCGACGTGCATGTCGTGAAAGAAAGCGACCCGATGCAAGCGTTGAAAAATGGGGACGTCCGTGCCGTCGTCACCATCGATGAGCTCTTCGATCAGCAGGTGCAGGCTGAGACGCCCGCCACTGTCTCGATCGCGTACGATCCGTCGAACCAGAAATCGGAAGTGGCGCATGGGGTTGTACAAGGCGCTTTACAAGGGCTTGGGCAAGAGATGGCGGCGGAACGTCTTACGAAGTTGCAAATTCCGGTTGAGGCCATTACGCCGCTTGATGTGAAATCGGTGGATGCGTCTGATGACAATCAAAAAGCAGGCAGTGCGCTTGGATTTATCGTGCCGCTTTTGTTGGTACTCTCGTGTGTGACGGGAGCTATGCCAGTTGCGACCGACCTGATGGCGGGGGAAAAAGAGCGCGGGACGTTGGAAGCTTTGCTGACTGCGCCGGTGAATGCGCGGCAGGTGTTGACGGGGAAACTGTTCACCGTCTCGGCGATGTCGTTCGTCTCTGCGTTGGTGTCTACGCTGGCGATGGTCGGGACGATGAAGAATATGCCGAGGATTACGGGCAATCAAGATGCGAGTTTCTCCTTGTCATTTCTCTCGGCGGGGGATGTGGGACTGATCCTCGGGGCGTTGTTTTTCCTGGCGATCATGTTTGGGGCCCTGATGCTTGGCGTGTCGTCTCTTGCCAAGACGTACAAGGAAGCACAAACGTATCTGGCGCCGTTCATGATCGTGGCGATGGTGCCGGTGTATGCCACGATGATGCTGTCTGCGCAAGAGATTCCGGTGCAGTATTTTCTGTTGCCGGTGCTGAATGTGACCGCTTTGATGAAAGAAGTGCTGTATGGAGTCTTAGACCTGACGCATGTTTTGATGGTCTTCGGCAGTTCGGTGGTGTTCGCCGTCTTGGCTGTGCTTGTAACATCGAAACTGTTCCGCAGGGAGTCTTTGATTGTGAAGGGGTAGATCGAGGTAAAGTGCCGATTTCGGGAGAGATCGGCACTTTATTTGTTTGGTGGCGAAGATTTGTTTGGGTTTGTTCGAGGCGTGTGATTGAGGGAGGGGCGGCGGGCATGCTAAGATAGTCCCTGTCGCCGCGAGTGATGCGGTTGATGAGAGTCGTAAGAAGTTACCAGTTGACGCATGTCTGATAGATGTGGTATTTTGATTAAGTCGCTTCGGCGGCACAGCATTGATCCTTGAAAACTAAACGAGTGATAGATGAAGATCGATTCGAGTCAGTGAACCAAACTTTTATTGAGAGTTTGATCCTGGCTCAGGACGAACGCTGGCGGCGTGCCTAATACATGCAAG
>NZ_JAEQNB010000013.1 GCF_016722965.1 Tumebacillus amylolyticus | reverse complement strand
GGTAAGACCCCCTGTAGACGACAGGGTTGATAGGCTGGAGGTGTACGTGCCGCGAGGCATTCAGCTGACCAGTACTAATCGGTCGAGGGCTTATCCTAAGTTCTTGAATCACACACAAAGTGAACTATCCAGTTTCAGTATGCGGTCATGGCGGAATTGGCAGACGCGCAAGATTCAGGTTCTTGTGGGGGCAACCCCGTGGAGGTTCAAGTCCTCTTGACCGCACCAACAACTCGTTTGACATCGTAGACTCGGTCCTGAGGATCGGGTCTTTTTTGCATAAAAGGAGATGAGCTTAGGTGAGAGTAGGATGTTTAGGCCCGCAGGGCACATTCACGGAAGAAGCGGCACGTCGGTATTTTGTCGAGGAAGATGTCGAGTGGAGCCTCCATCCGTCCATTCTCGACACGCTGGAGGCGCTGGCAGCGAAACAAGTCGACCGCGTGGTCGTTCCCATCGAGAATTCGATTGAAGGATCTGTCACGATGACCCTCGACAGCCTCGCGCTCAATGAGGAGTTGTTTGTCGAAGCGGAAATTATCATGCCCATTCGTCAGAACCTTTTGACCGTTGTCGGCACCAATCGCGAAGACATTCGCGAGGTTTGGTCTCATCCGCAAGCTCTCGCACAGTGCCGTCATTACATCCACAACATGGGAGCCGCCGTGAAGAACTTCGACAGCACCGCTGCAGCCGCCGAGAAGCTCGCCGAAAGCGGACGCACGGACGTCGCAGCCATCGGGACCCTCCTCGCCGCCGAGAACAACGGCCTTGAAGTGTTGCAAGCGGGCATCCAAGACGTCCACGACAATTTCACCCGCTTCATCGTCGTCCGTCGAATCGGCCAGACGGTGAGGTCTACCGAGCGCACGATCTTGCAACTGCAGTTCGAATCCGACCAACCGGGAGCGCTCGCTTCCGTGCTGAACGTATTCGCCGGTCTCCAACTGAATCTCTCACACATCCAGTCCCGCCCGACGCGCAAGAAGCTTGGAACCTACCAATTCTTCCTCGAAGTCGAAGCCGGCTGGCAAGACGAACGCATGCAAAAAGCCATCTCCATCGTTCAGACGTACGGCCACCAAGTGCGTGTACTCGGCACGATGAACCGCCATTATGTCATGTAACCTCCTAAAGTTTCGCGAAAAAAGCACCCGACAAAGGGTGCTTTTTTTGACGAAACTTTTTTCTAGTTGAGTGTCAAGTTTTGACACCCTCTGCAATAGACTTGTACTATACTGAGGGCAATCGGCGAACCTGTTTGGTAGGTGATGACGAATGCCCGTTGTCTATTTAGATGTAATCTGGGTCATAAATCTCGTCTTAGATGGGTTCATTCTGTTCGTGACGGCGTTCCTGGCCCGTCGCAAAGTGACTGGATGGCGGATGATCGGCGCATCTGCTATCGGAGCCTCGTACGCTCTTTTTTTATTCGTACCCGCGTTGTCGATGTTGTTGTCGTTTGTTTGCAAAGTGTTGTTCTCGATCCTCATGGTCTGGGTAGCGTTTCGTCCCAAAGGGGTGTGGGAGTTCGGCAAGATGCTCGGACTGTTCTACCTCGCTTCGTTTCTGATGGGGGGCGCGGCCTACGCAACCAACGGACTTTTTCAAAACATCTCGATGAAAAACGGCCTCGTGATCGTCAAGGGTCGCGTCGCCTGGCTCCAACCGTCCACCCTGATCTTGATCGTAGTCGCGATGCCACTGGTCTATTGGCTTGGAAAAAGCGCATGGACACGCCTCGCCAAAGCCAAACACCGCGAACAAAACTTCTGGGACGTCGAAGTCCACATCGGAACGTTCCACGTCAACTTCACCGGCTTGCTCGACACCGGCAACGCGTTGACCGACCCTCTCTCTCGCACGCCTGTCACGGTGCTGGACTGGGAACTGCTGCGTGAAGTCTTGCCCTCAGAACTCACCGAATCTTACGAAAAAGGCGCCGACCCCGCAAGTGCGCTCGGCGACTTCGAACTCGAAGCGGACTGGCAAGCCCGCATGCGTCTCGTCCCATACCGGGGCGTCGGCGGTGTGATGGGCATGTTGCTGTCGTTTCGCCCGGATCTCGTGCGTCTGACGGCCCGCGATGGGTCGGGAGAAGTCCATGAATGCCGCAAAGTGCTGATCGGACTCAACCCGAAACCGCTCGCAGCCGACGGCTCGTACCGCGCCATCCTGCACCCCGCCATGCTCGGCGACGAAGCAAGCGCAGAGAGCAGAGCATCTATGGACTCAACGGATCCACCCGAAGTTGCAGCCAGCTAAACTCATGAAATAAGCAACGGAATGAGAGGAGACGACCTGTATGAGATTGCCGATCCCCTTGAAAATGCGCTTGCAGGCGAGACTTTTGTTCCTGCGCCTGCTGTTTAAATTCGGCGGTACCCCGGAGGAAATCTACTATGTCGGAGGAAGCGAGGCCCTGCCGCCGCCGCTGACCCGCGAAGAGGAAGAATTCCTGCTCGAAAAACTGCCATCCAAGGACGAAGCCGTCCGCGCCGTCCTGATCGAGCGCAACTTGCGCCTCGTCGTCTACATCGCCCGCAAGTTTGAAAACACCGGGATCAACATCGAAGACCTCGTCTCGATCGGAACGATCGGCTTGATCAAAGCGGTCAACACCTTCGACCCTGAGAAAAAAATCAAACTGGCAACCTACGCCTCGCGCTGCATCGAGAACGAGATTCTCATGTTCCTGCGCCGCAACAACAAGATACGCTCCGAAGTCTCGTTCGATGAACCGCTGAATGTGGACTGGGACGGCAACGAGCTCTTGCTTTCCGACGTGCTGGGCACTGAGAACGACACGATCTACCGCGATCTTGAAGAACAAGTCGACCGCAACCTGCTCTACAAATCTCTCGAAAAACTCACCGAACGCGAACGCAAGATCATGGAAATGCGCTTTGGCCTCACCGACGGCAAAGAGATGACGCAGAAGGACGTTGCCGATCTGCTCGGCATCTCCCAGTCCTACATCTCGCGACTTGAAAAGCGCATCATCAAACGCTTGCGCAAAGAATTCAACAAAATGCTGTAGTGCATATTTCTCCCTCCAATGGCTCATACTGTCTCCAACTGAGGCGGACGCTGAATGGAGGGAGTTACTTATGAAACGTAACAAAGTCGAAATTTGTGGCGTAAACACAGCTCAGCTTCCCGTTCTAACCAATGCCGTCATGCGTGAACTCTTCGTTTCACTGCAAGCAGGAGAATTGTCCGCCCGTGAAAAACTGGTCAACGGCAACCTCCGCCTCGTGTTGTCGGTCATCCAGCGTTTTAACAACCGGGGGGAGTATGTGGACGATCTCTTTCAAGTGGGCTGCATCGGCTTGATGAAAGCGATTGACAACTTCGACCTCAGCCAAAACGTTAAGTTTTCGACCTACGCTGTTCCGATGATCGTCGGTGAAATCAGGCGCTATCTGCGAGACAACAACCCAATTCGCGTAAGCCGCTCTCTGCGCGACATCGCCTACAAGGCACTTCAAGTCCGCGACAGCCTGACGAACCAAAACCTGCGTGAACCTTCCATCGTGGAGATTTCTGAAGCGATGGACGTCCCCAAGGAAGACGTCGTGTTCGCTCTCGATGCCATCCAAGATCCGGTCTCGCTGTTTGAGCCGATCTACCACGACGGCGGTGATCCGATCTACGTCATGGACCAACTCAGTGATGAAAAGGACCACGACACCTTGTGGGTCGAGGAGATTTCCATCCGTGAAGCTCTGACCAAGCTCAATGAGCGGGAAAAACGCATCCTGTCGATGCGCTTTTTCGAAGGCAAAACGCAGATGGAAGTCGCCGAGGAGATTGGCATCTCCCAAGCACAAGTCTCTCGCTTGGAGAAGGCGGCCATTCACCACATGCACAAATTCATAAAAGCATAGAAAAAAGCCGCGGTTGATTCCGCGGCTTTTTTTCATTTTTCGAGGTTCGGACATATACATATAGGAGGAAGGGGCGAGTCTGATGGTCAAAATCTCCGAGTTGCAAGCGAAAGATGTCGTCAGCATCTCCGACGGGAAACGGCTGGGTCAGATCGGCGACCTTGACATTGACTTGGAAAACGGAATGATCCGCTCGATCATCGTACCGGGCGGAGGGCGGTTCCTCGGTATGTTCGGCAACGGGCAAGACCATGTCATCCCATGGAGCCAGATCGTAAAAATCGGCGCAGACGTCGTGCTCGTGGAGTTGCGCGGGTCGGGTGAGTCGCATTACCTGCCGCCGGGGAACGGTTCGAGTTCCGGCGGTTTTTAGAAAAAAAGAGAAAGGGATTCCGTGCCGGGAGTCCCTTTCTCTTTTTCGACGAGGTGTGGTACGATTTGGACAGAGAGGAAAGGTGAGCCTGAATGACTTCTCGAATCATCGCCTCCTTCACCACCCGCCACGACGGGGTGAGCGAGGCTCCTTATACAAGTTGCAATCTCGGCTTGCATGTCGGGGACGATCCGGCGCATGTCAGAGAGAACCGCGCCCGTGTTGGCGCGAGTCTCGGCCTCCCGCTGGAAGCGTGGGTGGCCGGCGAACAAGTTCACGAAGCGACGGTGACGGTGGTCACGGAGGAACTCAAAGGACGCGGCTCTCAAGATCTGGAAAGCATGATCCCCGCGACAGACGCTCTGATTACGAACGTACCCGGCATAGGCTTAACGACCTATGCGGCAGACTGTGTACCGCTGTTGTTCTCTGCACCGGATGTCACGGCGGTCGGTTGCGCACACGCCGGTTGGCAAGGCACTGTAAAAAAAATCGCGGCCCACACCGTCCGCGCTTTGATCTCCCACTACGGGGCAGACCCCGCCCGGATGCAAGTCTGGATCGGGCCGTCGATCGGACCCTGTTGCTACGAGGTGGACGAGCGAGTCGCGACGCAGGTCCGCTCCGCTTTTCCAAACGCAGTTGAACAACTGCTGACCCCAAACGAAAACGGGCGTTGGCAACTGGATTTGTGGCAGGCAAACGTCACCGCCTTGCTCGAAGCGGGAGTCCTCGCCGAGCACATCCACCGCGAGGACGCGTGCACAAGTTGCCGTGTGGACACCTACTTTTCCCATCGCAAGGAAGCGGGCAAGACCGGCCGTCATGCCGGAATTGTGGCGATCTTGCAGGAAAAAGAGGGCAATTGAGCGTATAAGTACCTATTGGCTTGCAGGAGGGCAATTATGGACTACGAAACACGCTTGCAAGAAATTCGCGCAGAGATTGCAGGAGCCTGTCTGCGAGTGGGGCGAGATCCGGAGGACGTGCGAATCGTCGCGGTGACGAAGTACATCGACACCGAGCAGACGGAGAACGTCGTTCGCGCCGGATTGACCGATCTCGGAGAGAACCGCCTGCAAGTCGCGTTGCCGAAAATGGAAGGCATGGCAGCCGACGTGCAAGAGCGGGTGCGCTGGCATTATATCGGAAACCTGCAGACCAAGAAAGTCAAGGACGTTCTACCGCGTTTTGATTGGATACATTCTGTGGATCGCCTAAGCCTTGCGGAGGAGATTCAAAAAAGGGCCGCCGCCATCGGGCGACCCATTCCCTGTTTGGTGCAAGTCAACGTCTCCGGCGAAGAGTCGAAGAGCGGATTTGCGCCGGGCGAAGTGCCGGCTTTTTTACAAGCGGCGCGCGAGATGGACTTTGTGGAAATTCGCGGGTTCATGACGATGGCGCCCGTTTCACAAGACCCGGAGGAGGCACGTCCGGTGTTTCGCGGCTTGCGCGAACTGCGCGATGAAATGATCGCACGGGGGTTGCTGCCCCAGACGAGCCGCGAGCTCTCGATGGGCATGTCAGGAGATTATGTAGTCGCTGTAGAAGAAGGCGCGACGATGGTGCGTCTTGGCAGCGTACTCGTCAAATAAGGGGGGCAGAAGATCATGTTCCAGAAAGTGATGTCGTTTCTCGGATTGGCGGATGAGGAGCAGCCGCGCCGGGAGGAAGAACAGCTCGAAGAACAACAACAACAGATGGCACAGCAGCAGGACGGCGTCGTCCCGTTGAAACGCCAAGGCACCGTCGTGTCCTTGCACACGCAAAAGCAAGTGCGCGTCTATCTTGCGGAGCCGGAGACATATGATGATGCACAGAGCATCGCCGATCACTTGCGCAACCGCCGACCGGTCGTCGTCAACTTGCACAAAGCCCCGCACGACGTGGCGAAGCGCGTGATCGACTTCATCAGCGGATGCACGTATGCACTGGGTGGAACCTTGCAGAAACTCGGTCATAACATTTTCCTCTGTGCGCCTGAGAACATCGACATTCAAGGCCAGATCAGCGACCTGATGGAAGGGACGCAAACGGCCCAAGGGTTTTCCAACCAACGATAAAACTGACGAGGTGACCGTATGGTCCAAATGATTTATACCATCATCATGTATGCGATGCAGATTTATTACTATTTGCTGTTTATCTCCGTGTTGGTCACTTGGTTCCCGGATATTCAGCGCACCGCTGTCGGGCGGATTCTCTTTAAACTGACCGAACCGTACTTCGGCATCTTCCGCCGTTTCATTCCGGCGGTGCGTTTGGGCGGCGGCTACATGGACTTCTCGCCGATCGTGGCGCTGATCGTCTGGCGTATGTTCGTCGTGTCCGGTGTCTCCTGGCTGCTGGTCAAGGTGCTGACCTAAGATGAAACAAGATTCCATCATGATGCACTTTCGGCCGGAGGAACGGCCGTTTGTCGAGCGGATGATCGACTTGGCGGAGCGTGTAGACGACCGCCAGTCGCCCGCTCTCACCGACTTTCTCGACCCTCGTCAGCAAAAAATCGCCGTGTCCGTCGTGCGACGCCACGCCGATGTCGAAGTTCGCTTGCTCGGCGGACCTCATTCGGCTGAGCGGCAGCGTGCGTTGATCGCCCCGTCGTATTGGGTGCCGGAGGATGCGGATTTTGAGCTGGCTTTTTTACGTGTTGATGTGCCGGGAGAGTACGTGAAGCTCTCGCACGGCGACTATCTCGGGGCACTGGTTGGCTTAGGGCTCAAACGCGGGAAACTCGGCGATCTCAGCGTCTGGGACGACGGGTGCGATCTGGCGGTCACACGGGATATGGCGGACTTCGTGCGGTTACACTTGACACAGGTCGGACGAGCCTCCGTTCACGTGCAAGAGATCGCCGGGACCGACTACCGTTCCATCCAACGCGAATTTCAAGAGAAGGAATTCACCGTGATGTCGTTGCGTCTCGATGCGGTGGCGTCCGATGCGTTCAACCTCTCGCGCACCAAAGTCGTGGACCCGATCAAGAGCGGCAAGTTGCAGTTGAACTGGCAGACGATCGACAACCCGGCGACGCTCGTGGAGGAGGGAGATGTGATCTCCCTGCGTGGACACGGACGGGTGAAAATCCTCGAAGTCGGCGGGCAGACCAAAAAAGGCCGAACGGTCTTAAAAGTCGGAAAATATATCTAGTTACGGCAGGAGTTCGTCAGATGCCGTCGAAATAGTTGTGGCAGTGACGAACGCTGTCTATTTTTCTACAGGAATTGATGGAGGTGCCGGATCGCATGTTGACTCCGCTCGATATTCATAACAAGGAATTTGGCCGTTCGCTTCGTGGCTACAACGAAGACGAAGTGAACGAATTTCTCGACCGCGTGATCAAGGACTATGAAGCCCTGATCCGTGAGAACCGCCTCCTCGAAGAGAAGGTCGCTACGCTGGAAGACCGCCTCACTCACTTCCAGAACTTGGAGGACACGCTGTCCAAGTCGATCATCGTCGCCCAAGAGACGGCCGAGGAAGTCAAAGCCAACGCCCGCAAGGAATCCCAGCTGATCATCAAGGAAGCGGAGAAGAACGCCGACCGGATCGTCAACGAATCGCTCGTCAAGTCCCGCAAGATGGCCATGGAAATCGATGAGATGCAGAAGCAGGCATCGGTCTACCGCGCGCGTTTCAAGTCGCTCGTCTCCGCGCAACTTGAACTGTTGGAGAACGAGCAGTGGAACCATTTGCTCGATGAGAAAACCATTCGCGTCGAAGAATAGGTTTGACAGTTTCGGGAAGACTATCATATAATACGTGCAACTTCAACATTTGACGTTGAACGGGAAGAGTAGCGGTTGGGAACTTTTGCAGAGAACCGGGATTTGGTGCGAACCGGGAAAGGGAACAATCGGGAAAATCACCCGGGAGTCGTGGACTGAACCTGCCTTTTTTTCCAAGGGCGGTAGTAAGTTTCACCGTGTTGGCCTACGTTACAGGGCTCAATGAGCAGCCGCTTTTTTCAGAGCGGAATCAGGGTGGTACCACGGGAAACCAAAGTCTCTCGTCCCTTTGCGTGCATGTGCGCGCGAAGGGACCGAGGGACTTTTTTTGTTTCATACATGAAGGAGTGACAGACAATGGAGAAACCGGAATACAGCAAGACCCTCAATCTCCCGGAAACGGAGTTTCCGATGCGCGGCAATTTGCCGCAGCGTGAGCCGGAGATGCAAGCGAAATGGGAAGAGATGGACCTCTACGCGAAAGTGCAGGCGAAGCAAGCGGGCAAACCGAAATTCATCCTGCATGACGGCCCTCCTTACGCCAACGGCGATATCCACATCGGGCACGCGATGAACAAAGTTTTGAAGGACATCATCGTCAAATTCAAGACGATGTCCGGCTTTGACTCTCCGTATGTACCGGGCTGGGATACGCACGGTATGCCGATTGAACATGCGATCATCAAGAACAAGGGCATCAACCGCCATGAAGTGCCGGTGACGGAATTCCGTCAGATGTGCTACGACTATGCGATGGATTTCGTTGAACGTCAACGCGGCCAGTTCAAACGTCTCGGCGTTCGCGGTGACTGGGAGAACCCGTACATCACATTGCAATCGAAGTATGAAGCTCGCCAGATCCAAGTGTTCGGGGAGATGGCGAAGAACGGCTATATCTACAAAGGTCTGAAACCTGTTTACTATTGCGCGTCTTGTGAGACCGCGCTGGCAGAGGCGGAAGTCGAGTACGCAGACAAAACCTCTCCGTCGATCTACGTGAAGTTCGCTGTCAAGGACGGCAAAGGCGTGCTGCCGACTGAGAACACCTACATCGTCATCTGGACGACGACCCCGTGGACGCTTCCGGCGAACGTGGCGATCTCGCTCGGCCCGGACTTTGAATATGACCTCGTCGAAGTCAACGGCGAGAATCTGCTGATCGCGAAGCATCTGGTCGGTGCGGTGCTCAAAACCGCCGGCGTAGAAGCAGAACCGAAGCTCGTGAAAACGTTCAAGGGCTCGGAGTTGGAACGAGTCACGTGTGCGCATCCGTTCCTCGACCGCGAATCGCTCGTCATCTTGGGCGACCATGTTACCCTCGAATCCGGTACCGGGTGCGTTCATACCGCTCCGGGTCACGGGATGGAGGACTACTTGGTCGGCTTGAAATACGACCTGCCGATCCTCGCACCGGTCGACGGCCAAGGCAAATTCACCGCTGAAGCAGGCAAGTATGCGGGTCAGTTCTACCTCAAAGCGAACAAGCAAATCATCGCCGATCTGACCGAAAGCAACCACCTGCTGGTTGAAAAAGCGCTCGATCACAGCTACCCGCACTGCTGGCGTTGCAAGAACCCGGTGTTCTTCCGCGCGACGGAACAATGGTTCGGCTCTATCGACAAGTTCCGTGACAAACTGCTTGAGGAAATCAAAAAAGTCGAGTGGAGCCCGGTCTGGGGTGAAGTTCGTCTGCACAACATGATCGCCGACCGCACCGACTGGTGTATTTCCCGCCAGCGCAAGTGGGGCGTGCCGATCCCGATCTTCTATTGCAACGACTGCAACACGGAGATCATCAACGATTCCACGATCGACAAACTCTCGAAGCTGTTTGCAGAACACGGTTCGCAAATCTGGTTTGAGAAGGACGCGTCCGAACTGATCCCGCACGGTTTGACCTGTTCTTGCGGGGGGCACACGTTCCGCAAAGAGTCTGACACGATGGACGTGTGGTTCGACTCCGGTTCTTCGCACATGGCGGTGCTCGATGAGCGTCCGGAATTGCAATGGCCGGCAGACTTGTACTTGGAAGGCTCCGACCAATACCGCGGTTGGTTCAACTCGTCGCTCTCGACGGCTGTTGCAATTCGCGGGCAAGCTCCGTACAAAGCGATCCTCTCGCACGGCTTCACCCTCGACGGCGAAGGCCGCAAGCAGTCCAAGTCGCTTGGCAACGTCGTCGACCCGTTGAAAGTCCTGCAACAGTACGGCGCGGATATTCTGCGTCTGTGGGTGGCATCGGTTGACTTCCGTTCCGATACCCGTGTCAACGATGCGATCCTCAAGCAAGTGGCTGACGTTTACCGCAAGATGCGCAACACGTTCCGCTATCTGCTTGGCAACTTGAACGATTTCAACCCGAGCGCCGACCTCGTGCCGGCCGATCAGTTGATGGAACTCGACCGTTGGGCGCTGAACAAATTGGAGCAGCTTCGTGAACGCGTGCTGAAAGGCTACCAAGCGTATGAATTCCACGTCGTATATCACGAACTCAACAACTTCTGCAACGTCACTCTGTCGAACTTCTACTTCGACGTCTCCAAAGACCGTATGTACACCGTGGCTCCGGATGCGTTGGAACGCCGTTCGGGTCAGACCGCGATGTATCACATCCTCGTCGCGTTGACGCAGCTTCTCGCACCGATCTTGACGCACACCGCAGATGAAGTGTGGGCGTTTGTACCGGGTGCTGACGAAGAAAGCGTGCAGTTGACCGAGTTCTTGCCGTCGGCTGTCACGTTTGACGCAGCGCTCGATCAGAAGTGGGAAGCAATTCTCGCCGTGCGCGACGAAGTGCTCAAAGCGCTGGAAGTGGCACGTCAAGAGAAAGTCATCGGCAAATCGCTGACGGCAAGCGTGGAGCTCTACCCGGATGCCGCTACATTTGCGGTGCTTCAAGGTACCCCGCGCGTGCAAGAAGTGCTGGGGACTTCCAGCGCAATCGTCTTCGAGCCGGGCACGGAAGTTCCGTCCGATGCAACCGCGTTTGAAGGTCTGTCTGTTCGCGTTCGCGCAGCAGAAGGCGAGACGTGCGAACGTTGCCGTGTGGTAACGCCGGAAGTCGGTCAGAACACCGAACATCCGACGCTCTGCCCGACTTGTGCAGGGAACGTGGTACACTTTGTGAAGTAAAAAAAAGCCTCCATCCGCCCTTGGGCGGTGGAGGCTCTTTTTTGGTAGGCGGGGATTAGCGGGACGAGCTGCCGTCTTTGTGGTAGCCGCCGTGATAGCCGCCATACCCATACGGGTTATAGCCGTAGCCCCACGGGTGGAACCCGACACCGTACGGATGATAGCCGCCATAGCCCCACGGATGGAAGCCGTACGGGTGATAGCCATAACCGCCATACGGTGGGCGGCGAGTATCGAATTCTACCGGTACTTGGCCGCGGAAGTCGCCTGCGACTTCTTGTTGCTGGCTGTAGAGGTTTGCGTAGTAGTGGTTCAATGCGTTTTGGTATTCCGGAGTTTCAAAGTAACGATATTCGATGTTGTGGACTTTCGGATTGAACTCATAATAAGGAATCAACTGAATGTCAGACTCTTGGTTGAAATTCTTCGGCACTGCGGGTCACGCTCCTTCTATATTTGTGGGTGAGTAGGCTGTTGTCTTGTGGGGCATTCGTCACCCTATGGATATGTGCGGAGGGGAGGCATGGTGAAACGCAAACAGAAAAACGGGCGCATGCCCAGATTTGCAGAAAAACAGGGTCAAGAAAGAGAGTGATGAATATAATCTGCGGAGATTGGCGATTTTGCTCGAATGTAGTTTTTGATTCTCCTGTGGAGGACATGCTATATTAACACCTGTCGCCGCGAGACACACGGTGATGAGAACGAAACTGAATCACATGGAGAGATGTCCGAGTTTGGTCGAAGGAGCTTGACTCGAAATCAAGTAGGCGGGTAACCGTCTCGGGGGTTCGAATCCCTCTCTCTCCGCCATGTGAGCCATTAGCTCAGTTGGTAGAGCACCTGACTTTTAATCAGGGTGTCGAAGGTTCAAGTCCTTCATGGCTCACCATTTTTACCTCTTTTCTTTGTAACAGATTGATCCTTGAAAACTAAACGAGTGATAGATGAAGATCGATTCGAGTCAGAACCAAACTTTTATTGAGAGTTTGATCCTGGCTCAGGACGAACGCTGGCGGCGTGCCTAATACATGCAAG
>NZ_JAEQNB010000012.1 GCF_016722965.1 Tumebacillus amylolyticus | reverse complement strand
TCTCGTGATGATGGCGGAAAGGTCACACCTGTTCCCATCCCGAACACAGAAGTTAAGCTTTCCAGCGCCGATGGTACTTGGACCGCAGGGTCCCGGGAGAGTAGGACGTCGCGAGGCAACAGACGAAAAAGGTTCGATTCTCACCGGAGAATCGAACCTTTTTTTTGCCATTCATACGCCCGCAGCGCCACACTCAAACAAAGCCGCTTCTCCGGCGACGAGAGAAAGTCCTCGCCAAGCAACTCCCGAATTTTCTCCAACCGCTGATACAGGGTCTGCCGTGAGACATACAACCGATGCGCCGCCTCTTGCTTCGAATCGTAATGATCCAAAAACAACCGCAGCGTAGTCACAAACTGCGTCCCATGCTCCCGGTCATACGCCAACAACGGCCCCAAGTAATCCTCCACAAACGAAGCACTCACATGTTCCTCCTTCACCTGCAACAACAGCCGATACACCCCCAACTCCTCAAAAAAATCAGTCCCCGCAACTTGCATCACCTGCTCTGCCTCTTGAAAAAACCAATACGCCTGCGCATACTGCCGCGACGACCGACTCACCCCATACCGAATCCCACTTCCCGCACCAAACGCCTGTCGTGTCAGCCGTTCCAACTCCGCCATCGCTTTTTGCAACCGTCCACGAGGCTCCGAGTACGACAGGAGATCCGTCAGCAACAAAAAAAACCGCTGCCCCTTCACCCGAAGCACCGCCTGAAACCCACTTCGAGAAAAAACCGGCCGGAACACACACAGTAAATCCTCCTCCGACACAACATCCTCCTCGCCCCCGAACACCTCCACGATCACCGCCCGATACCCACACGTCCCCGACGGCTGAATCTGCAACAACTGCCGAACGTCCTCCTCGACCAACAACTTATTCTCCAGCATCTCATCGACCAACCGATCCTGCCGATCGAACGTCTGTTCTTGCACGTTCATCTTGCGCATCAAACACTGCGCCACCGCCGTCGTCGTATAATCCAGCGTCAACGACAGAAACTCATCCACCTCACGCTCAAACAACACAATCCCCAAAATCCCCATCTCAAACCCCATCGTCATCACCGGCTGGTACAACACCTGTTTCCGCTCCGAAATTGAAAAAAGTCCCTGCCCACCACGCTCCCCGTCACTCTGAATCCCAGCACCAAACGACTCCGATGCACCCAACGCCCCCTGCAACAACTCCCGCATCTCCGTCTGCACACTCTGCGGCATCGCCGGTGCGAACAACGCCTTGCCCTCCGTCGGCAAGAAAAACGTCTGCGAATGCACTACATTTTGAAAATGAGCCAGCACCGAAGACAGCGACAACGACTCCAACGTCAACTTCTGAATCCGCTGCGCATACCGCCCCAACGCCCGCAAGGCCTGCGTGTGCAAATTCACGATCAACTCATGCAAATCAAGCGTAATCTCCACGAACCGTACCGGCTGATGAAACACCACCAACGGAAACCGATGATGATCCGCCAACTCGACCATCTCCGGTGTCACCGCGGACAAAAACTCCCCGAGCTCCACACACAACCCCGCCGTTTTGTACTGAATCAACTCATGCAGATACGCCATCCACTTCTCCGGGTCCTGCCCAAACCCCACCCCTGTGGACAACACCAACTCGCCCCCATCCAAAAAACAACCCCGCTGCGCCGACTCCAAGATATGCACCCACCGAATCGCCCGAGACAGACCTTGCCGGCCACCCACCACTTCCGCGTGTTGAAAAAGCGGACGTTTCAAAACATCTTCCACCGTCAGCAAGGACTCTTTCTTCAAAATCGGCCACCTCCTGACAAGATGTAAACATCTTCGACCCTCGCACCTGACAAAGTGTCTGGGCTAAAGTTGTGAATCCGCATGTAAACTCAACTAGTACAACACGACAATGTACAATAAAAAACCACTTAGAGGGGCTGTGTTCCATGAAAGTCACAGAAACCGGTGAAAAACTCCAAAACTACATCGGCGGTTGTTGGGTCCCTTCCGAAACCGACCGTTACGAAGAAGTCCCCAACCCTGCAACCGGCGAAATCATCGGCCGCGTGCCGCTTTCCACAAAAATCGAAGTCGACGCCGCCGTCGAAGCGGCGCTCCACGCCTTTCCTGCCTGGAGCAACACGCCGGTCGTCGACCGCACGCGGATCATGTTCCGCTATCAACAATTGCTTCTCGAACACCAACACGAACTCGCCCGCCTGATCACCCTCGAAAACGGAAAAAACCTGTCCGAGGCTCATGCTGAGGTTATGCGCGGCATTGAAATGGTAGAATTCGCAGCCGGCATGACCCCGCTGCTAAAAGGCGAAGCACTCCCCAACATCGCCCGCGACATCGACTGCGAGATGATCCGTTTCCCACTGGGCGTGGTCGCCGGCATCGTGCCGTTTAACTTCCCCTTGATGGTCCCGATGTGGATGTACCCCATCGCGATCACCGCAGGCAACACGTTCGTCCTGAAACCCTCCGAACGCACGCCGCTCTCCACCATTCGAGTGGTCGAACTCTTGAAAAAAGCCGGCCTGCCGGACGGCGTCTTCAACGTCGTAAACGGTGCCCATGACGTGGTCAACGGTCTCTTGGAGCACCCCGACGTCCAAGCGGTCTCCTTCGTCGGTTCCCAACCGGTCGCCGAACACGTCTACAAAACCGCCTCTGCCCACGGCAAACGCGTGCAGGCCCTCGCCGGAGCCAAGAACCACCACTTGGTCATGCCCGACACCGACCTCAAACGCGCTGCGAAAACCATCGCATCCTCCGCGTTCGGATGTGCAGGGGAACGCTGCATGGCGGCGAGCGTCGTCGTCGTGGTCGAATCTGTAGCGGACACTCTCGTCCAACACCTCATCCAAGAATCCAACGCCCTCAAAATCGGCAACGGATTAGACCCAGGCATCGACCTCGGTCCCGTCATCCGCGACTCCCACCGAGAAAAAGTCCACTCCTACATCCAAACCGGGCTCACCGAAGGCGCAAAACTCGTCCGCGATGGGCGAGAGGAGGCGGCACAGCATCCGAACGGCTTTTTCACAGGCCCGACGATCTTCGACCAAGCGCATGCCGAGATGGCGATCGTGCGCGAGGAAATCTTCGCCCCGTTCCTAAGCGTCGTGCGCGTCCCCGACTTTGAAGCAGGTCTTGAAGTTATCAAAAATTCACGCTTCGGAAACGGCGCCTGCATCTACACCAACAGCGGCAAGCGAGCACGCGATTTCGCACACCGCGTAGAAGCCGGCATGGTCGGAGTCAACGTCGGCGTTCCCGCTCCGAGCGGTTTCTTCGCTTTCACGGGCTGGAAAAAGTCGTTCTACGGCGACTTGCACGCCAACGGCCAAGACGGCATCGACTTTTTCACCAAGAAAAAAACCGTCACCACCCGTTGGTTCGATGACGGCGACTCCAACATCGGTTCCCAAAAAACATTCGTGAAATAGCGAACCCGAGGAGGCTCGAAGATGCCCGCCAACGACCAAGACCATGAAAAAGAGACCCTGCTCGAAACCGACCGCACTCATATGTGGCACCACATGTCCCCGTATAACCCCAACCCGATGATCGTCACCGAGAGCCAAGGCTCTTGGATCACCGACATCGACGGCAACCGCTATTTCGACGGCATGTCCGGGTTGTGGTGCGTCAACATCGGCTACGGACGACAGGAGTTAGCAGACGCCGCCTATGAGCAGATGAAAGCGCTCGCGTACTTCCCGCTGACTCAAAGCCACGTTCCCGCCATCCACCTGTCCAAAAAAATCAGCGAGTGGCTGGCGGGGGAGTACCGCGTCTTTTTCTCCAACAGCGGGTCGGAAGCCAACGAAGTGGCTTTTAAAATGGCGCGTCAATACCACGCGCAACGCGGCGAACCCGGTCGCTACAAATTCATCTCCCGCTACCGAGCCTACCACGGCAACACGATGGGAGCCCTCGCGGCCACCGGGCAAGCCGTTCGCAAACAATCCTACGAACCGCTCGCCCCCGGCTTCAAACACGTCCCGCCGCCGTACTGCTACCGCTGTCCCTACGGCAAAACCTACGGCAGTTGCAACATGGAGTGCGCCAACGCCATCGACGAAATGATCAACTGGGAGGGAGCCGAAACGGTCGCCGCCGTCATCATGGAGCCGACGATCACAGGCGGCGGCGTCATCGTTCCACCTCCCGAATACCTCCCGAAAGTCCGCGAGATCTGCGACAAACACGGCGTCCTCCTGATCCTCGATGAAGTTATCTGCGGCGCGGGTCGCTCCGGCCGTCCCTTCGGTCACCAAAACTTCGGAGTGCAGCCGGACATCGTCACGATGGCAAAGGGCATCACCTCCGGGTATCTGCCCCTCTCCGCCACAGCTGCACGCGCCGAGATCGCCGACGTGTTCCTCGAACCGGGGCCGAACCAACACTTCCGTCACCTGAACACCTTCGGGGGCAACCCCGCCGCTTGCGCCCTTGCCCTGCGCAACTTGGAGCTGATCGAAAGCGAAGGGCTCATCGAACGAGCGGAGCAACTCGGCCACGACCTGCGCTCCAAACTCGCAACCCTTGAAAACCATCCCAACGTCGGCGACATCCGCAGCTTCGGTTTCATCTGTGGCATCGAACTCGTCGAAGATCGCACCAGCAAAGCCCCTTCTGCGCCAGACCGCGTCCTGAAAGTCATCTCCGAATGCAAAAAACGCGGCCTCCTCATCGGCCGCAACGGGGACACGATCCCCGGCTTCAACAACATCCTCACTCTCGCGCCGCCGTTCTCCACCACCGAAGAAGACCTCGAATTCCTCGTCAACGTCCTCCGCGACGTCTTCGAACAACTCTAGACCCTTGAACGAAGCCAAAAAGGAGGGAAGCCTCATGAGCCTGCAAGACAACTTCAAGGAAGTCGTCCCCGCGCTCAAGCCCAAAGAAGCGGTCGACGAAGCCAATCGTTGCCTGTTCTGCTACGACGCCCCGTGCGTGCAAGCGTGTCCGACGGGGATCAACATCCCGTCTTTTATCAAAAAAATCACCACCGACAACCTCCTCGGCTCCGCGTTGACCATCCTCGATTCCAACCCGCTCGGAGCGAGCTGTGCGCGCGTCTGCCCAACGTCTGAACTGTGCGAGGGAGCGTGCGTCCTCAACGGTCCGGCTGCTTCCAAAGCCATCCAGATCGGCCTCCTGCAACGACACGCCACCGACTGGGCGATGGAAAACACCAAACCGAACACTGCGCTCTTCAAAACCGCAGACCCCAATGGGAAAAAAATCGCCATCGTCGGTGCCGGTCCCGCAGGTCTCTCTGCAGCCCGCGATCTCGCGCGTCTGGGCTATCTAGTCACCGTCTACGAAGCCAAACCGCGTGCGGGCGGACTCAACGCCTACGGAATCGTCTCCTTTCGCTTGCCGGAGGATGTCGTCGCTTGGGAAGTCGAGCAGATCGAAGCGCTCGGCGTGCAATTTTGCTTCGAAACCAAAATCGGCGAGGACGTCAGCGCCCAAGACTTACTCGACAACCATGACTCCGTGATTCTCGCCGCCGGCATGGGATACGTTCCTGCGCTGAACATCGAGGGCGAGGACCTTCAAGGCGTGCTCGACGCCGTGCAATTCGTAGAAGACACGAAAACCAAACCGCTCACCAACCACCTGCTTGGCAAAAAAGTTGCCGTGATCGGCGCGGGCAACACCGCCATCGACGCCGCCACCTGCTCTACGCGACTTGGCGCAGACAACGTCAAAATTCTCTACCGCCGCACCGTCGCCGAAATGACCGCCTACGAGTTCGAATATGAATTCGCGAAAAACGACGGCGTCGAGTTCCGCTGGCTCGTCGCACCCACACGCATCTTGGGCGAGAACGGCCGCGTCACCGGACTTCAACTCATCCGCATGGAACTTGGCGAACCTGACGAGCGCGGTCGCCGCCGACCCCGAGAAGTGGCAGGCAGCGAGTTCACCCTCGAACTGGATTTCGTCATCAAAGCGATCGGCCAAACCCGTCAGACCCACCTCATCGACGCTTTCCAACTTCAGCATGAACACGGCATCCCGTTGGTTGAATCGGGAACGTACCGAACATCGCAACCGAACGTCTTCGCCATCGGCGATTTCATTTTCAAAACCGGCAAAACGGACGCCATGGTCGTCACCGCCGTGCAACAGGGCAAGGACGCCGCCGTCGCCGTTCACACGCAACTCACCTCGCAAAAAGTCCAGTCCTAAGCCAGAGGAGGCGCAATCATGGCAGACCTACGGATCAAATTTGCCGGTATCGAATCACCCAACCCGTTCTGGTTGGCATCCGCTCCTCCGACCAACTCCGGCTATCAAGTGCAACGCGCATTCGAAGCGGGCTGGGGCGGCGTCGTTTGGAAAACGCTCGGCGAGCCCGTGCTCAACGTCTCTTCCCGCTACGCCGCCATTCATCGCGGCGGGCAACGGGTGCTCGGTTTCAACAACATCGAATTGATCTCAGACCGTCCACTGGAAGACAACTTGCGCGAGATCGCCGAAACCAAGAAAAGGTTTCCCCACAACACGCTGATCGTCTCGCTCATGGTGCAACCCAAGCGCGAAGCATGGCACGAAATTGTAAAAGCGGTCGAAGCCGTGGGTGTCGACGGTTTGGAACTGAACTTCGGCTGCCCGCACGGTATGGCGGAACGCGGCATGGGCTCTGCCTCCGGTCAACAGCCCGACATGGTGCGCCAACAAACCGAATGGGTCAAGGAAGTGGCGCAGACCCCCGTCATCGTCAAACTGACCCCGAACATCACCGACATCCGATTCACCGCACGTGCTGCTCGCCAAGGCGGTGCCGATGCCGTGAGCATGATCAACACCATCAACTCGCTGATGGGCGTTGACCTCGACTCGTGGCTTCCTTACCCGCACGTCGACGGCAAAGGCGCACACGGAGGCTATTGCGGTCCCGCCGTCAAACCGATCGCCTTGAACATGGTGGCGGAATGCGCGCGAGACTCCCGAATCGCGCTCCCGATCTCCGGCATGGGCGGCATCTCAAACTGGCAAGACGCCGTTGAATTCTTGCTGATGGGCGCAGGCTCGCTCCAAGTCTGCACCGCCGCCATGCACCACGGATTCCGCATCGTCGAGGACATGAAGGACGGCCTCAACCACTATCTCGATCAAAAAGGGCTCCCCTCCGTCATGGACCTCGTCGGCAAATCGGTCGCCACGTACTCCGACTGGGGCGATCTCAACCTGAACTACAAAGTCGTCGCCCGCATCAACAACGACACCTGCATCAACTGCAACAAATGCTACATCTCCTGCGAAGACACCTCGCACCAATGCATCGACCGCGTCCGAGAGCCGGATACGGGTCGCGAGCTGCTCGTCGTGCGCGAGGACGATTGTGTCGGCTGCAATCTCTGCTCCATCGTCTGCCCGGTGGACGGCACGATCCAGATGGTCGAAATCCCGACCGAAAAACAACCGCAATCTTGGAACCAACTGCAATCGGGGGTGAAGTAAGGTGAGCAAAAAACTGATTCGCGGCGGCATCGTCGTCACAGCGGCCGATACGTATCGTGCGGACATCTTGATCGACGGAGAAAAAGTCGTCGCCATCGGAGCGGGAGCCCTTTTTTCCAAAGAAACGGAGGGGGCCGAAGAGATCAACGCGAGCGGATGCTATGTGTTTCCGGGCGGGATCGACCCGCATACGCATCTCGACATGCCGTTTGGCGGGACGACGACAGCCGACGACTTTGAAACAGGCACGCGTGCGGCCGCTTTTGGCGGGACGACTTCGATCATCGACTTCTGTTTGACGTCCAAGGGGCAGTCGATTCGCGAAGCTCTTGATACCTGGCACGCCAAAGCGCACGGCAAAGCGGTGATCGACTACGGCTTCCACCTCATGATCGCCGAAGCCAACGACGCCGTCCTGCACCAACTGGAAGACGTCGTCGAAGAGGGCGTCACTTCGCTGAAAGTGTTCATGGCTTATAAAAACGTATTCCAAGCGGACGACGAGACGCTGTTCAAAACGCTGATCCGTGCCAAGGAACTCGGAGCCCTCATCCAAGTGCATGCCGAAAACGGCGACGTCATCGACTTCCTGATCAAAGAGGCGTTGGAGAACGAACAGACCGACCCGATCTACCACGCCCTGACCCGCCCGCCGATGGCGGAGGGAGAAGCAACGGGCCGTGCCATTGCCCTCACAGCCCTTGCCGGATCCCAGCTCTACGTCGTCCACGTCTCGTGCGCCGAAGCGGTACAACGCATCGCAGAAGCGCGAGAGAAGGGCCTGAACGTCTACGGTGAAACCTGCCCCCAATACCTCACGCTCGACATCTCCGAACTGGCACGCCCCGGTTTCGAAGGAGCCAAATACGTCTGGTCCCCGCCGCTCCGTGAAGCCTGGCACCAAGAGGTGCTCTGGAGCGCGTTGAAAAACGGAATCCTGCAAACCATCGGCTCCGACCAATGCTCGTTCAACTTCAAAGGGCAAAAAGAACTCGGTCGCAACGACTTCACCAAGATCCCCAACGGCGGCCCGCTGATCGAAGACCGCTTCAGCGTGGTCTACTCCGAAGGCGTCCACAAGGGACGAATCTCGCTGAACCAATTCGTGGACATCACCTCCACCAAAGCGGCCAAACTCTTCGGTATGTTCCCGCAAAAAGGGACGATCGCCGTCGGGTCTGACGCCGACATCGTCCTGTTCAACCCGAACGTCACGCGCACGATCTCCGCCAAAACGCACCACATGAACGTCGACTACAACCCGTTTGAAGGCAAGGAAGTCCACGGCGAGGTCGTCTCGGTGCTGGCACGCGGCGAATTCGTCATCCGGGACAAAAAATTCGTCGGCACGAAGGGCAACGGACGTTTTATCAAGCGTCACAAATTCGGCGCATCCCCGACGCTAAAGGAGGAGCAACCCCATGTCCTATAAAGTCAAAATCGGCTTGATTCAAGCAAAAAACGACGTCCACGGTGACGCACCGGTCGCCGTTCACAAGGAAAAAGCGATCGAAAAACACATCGGCCTCGTGCGCGAGGCAGCCAACAGAGGGGCGCAAATCATCTGCCTGCAAGAAATTTTTTACGGCCCGTACTTCTGCGCCGAACAGAATCCGAAATGGTACGAATCGGCGGAGGAAGTCCCGAACGGCCCGACGACGCGCCTCTTCCAAGACTTGGCGAAGGAACTCGGCGTCGTCATCATCCTCCCGGTCTATGAAAAAGCGGGCGTCGGCATCTACTACAACACGGCCGCCGTGATCGACGCAGACGGTTCCTACCTTGGCAAATACCGCAAACAGCACATCCCGCATGTGGCGGTCGGCGAAGAAGGGCACGGGTTCTGGGAGAAGTTCTACTTCAAACCGGGCAACTTGGGCTATCCGGTGTTCGATACGGCCTTTGCCAAAGTCGGCGTCTACATCTGCTACGACCGCCACTTCCCGGAGGGCGCTCGACTGCTTGGGCTCAACGGGGCGGAGATCATCTTCAACCCTTCTGCGACAGTGGCCGGGCTGTCCGAATACTTGTGGAAATTGGAGCAACCGGCGCATGCGGTCGCCAACGGCTACTATGTCGCCGCCATCAACCGAGTCGGCGTAGAAGCTCCTTGGAACATGGGCGAATTCTACGGCCAATCGTACCTCGTCGACCCGCGGGGCCAATTCGTGGCGGTGGGCTCTCGTGACCAAGACGAGATCATCGTGGCGGAAATGGACAAAAACAAAATGCACGAAGTTCGCGATCTCTGGCAGTTTTACAGAGACCGCCGTCCGGAAACGTATCACAACATGGTGGAACTTCTGCCTTGAAGACGAGAAAGACCTGATCCTTCGTGGATTAGGTCTTTTTTTGCGTGGCAAACTAGAAGTGTCTTGGGAGGTGAGAGGATGAAGTTCATCATCTTTGACTTAGAATGGGTGGCGACGTTCGCCAAGGGGCAGATCCCGGAGGTTATCTCCATCGGGGCGGTGAAGTTGGATCGCGATCTGACGGAATGTGACCAATTTGCCTCTTTTGTCCGACCCAAGCGAGCGCGGATGCTCAACAAACGCACCGTCCGCATGACGAAGATCAAACCGGAAGACGTGCGGACGTCGGAGGACTTTGCGAAAGTCTGGAAACAGTTCCTCAAGTGGATCGGCGAGGAAGAGTATTTCTTGCTGACCTGGGGTCCGACCGACATTCGCACGCTGATTCAGAACTGCAAGATGCACCATGTCCCTCTCGATTGGCTGCGCAATTACAACGACCTGCAAGCGGAGTTCGGACGGCTCCAAGAAGTCAAGAACCAAACCGGACTCATGGAAGCGCTCGAAGCGCTGCAGCTCAAGCCGATCGGAGCACACCACAGCGCCGTCGACGATGCCCGCAACACGGCTCAAATCTTCAAAGCGCTGTACAAGCAATTGCAGCTCGCACGCAACAACCACGTCGGCCTGTTGAGGGCCTTCGCCCCAAAACAGACGAGACGCCCGTCGCGCCCGCTGAGCACCACGGGACGCACCCGCCGAGGCAAGGACCAAGAGCGTGTCGGGCGAAGACCGTAAGAGATGGGGCCAACAGGGGCCGAAAAAAAGACTCGATTCCTCGGCGGATCGAGTCTTTTTTGTTTTTTCAGTTGTGTTGTGATAGATTGAATTTACAGATATTTATGAACAAAAAGAAGACGAGGAGCGTGCTCCCTTTTATGAATACGGAGATCAAAAGCCAGTTGCGAGCCATCGTCGGCGACCGCTGGATGATGGATTCACCCCATGACTTGTACACCTATTCTTATGATGCCACGCCGCTGTATCAAGCGATGCCGGACGCCGTTGTCATGCCGAGTTCCGTCGAGGAAGTGGCGGCGGTGTTGAAAGTCGCCAACCAGTATCGAATTCCGATCGTCTCCCGAGGTTCCGGTACGAATCTCTGTGGAGGCACGGTTCCCACAGAGGGCGGAATTGTGCTGGTGACGAACCGTTTGGGGCGGTTGCATGAAATTGATCAAGAGAATCTCACCGCTACATTCGGACCGGGGCTGATCACAGCCGATTTGCATAAAGCGGTCGAAGCGGTGGGTTTGTTCTATCCACCTGACCCCGGAAGCATGCGAATTTCCACGATGGGCGGCAATGTCGCCGAGTGCGCGGGAGGCATGCGCGGTCTGAAATATGGCGTGACCAAGGACTATATCATGGGAATCGAGGCGGTTCTCCCCGGCGGGGAAGTCGTCCGCTTCGGGGGCAAAAATGCGAAGGACGTCGCAGGGTACGATGTGACGAAATTGCTCGTCGGCTCCGAAGGGACGCTGGCCGTCGTCACCGAAATTACGGCAAAACTCCTGCCTTTGCCGCCTGCGAAACAGACGATGGTCGCGTACTACCAGAGCCTGTCTGACGCGGCTCGAAGTGTCCAACGAATCATCGCGTCCAAGATCATTCCGGCGACGATGGAATTCCTCGACCAAGCGACGATGGAGGTCGTCGAGGACTTCGCTCGCATCGGGCTGCCTCTCGATATGAAGGCAATGTTGATCATCGAGCAGGACGGGACGGACTTGCAAGTCGAGCAAGACATCGCCCGCATGGCAGACATTTGTCGGGGAGAGGGTGCCACCGAAGTTCGTCTGGCGCAAACGGTCGAAGAGGGCGCCAAACTCATGGCTGCCCGCCGCGCCGCACTCTCTGCATTGGCTCGCGTGAAGCCGACGACGATCCTCGAGGACGCAACGGTTCCGCGTGCCCACCTCGCCGAAATGGTCGAGCAAGTGGACGTGATCGCTCGAAAATACAACCTGCAAATCTGTACGTTCGGCCACGCCGGAGACGGCAATTTGCATCCGACGTGCTTGACGGACGAGCGCGATCTCGAGGAGATTCACCGTGTCGAGCAAGCGTTTGAAGAAATTTTTCACGCGGCCATCAAATTGGGCGGCACGATCACCGGCGAACACGGGGTCGGGATGGCGAAGGCGGGGTTCCTCGATCTCAAAGTCGGTCCGTCCGGCATCGAACTCATGAAACGGATCAAAGAAGCGTTCGACCCGCACGGGATCATGAACCCCGGCAAAATGTTTGCAAAAAGCGATCGACGCAGAGTGGTGGTGAAAACGCATGCCTGCACACACGAACACAACCATGCCTAATCCTAATCTCATTCAACTTCTCGACAATTTCGACAGGGAGGAGATCCTGAACTGCATGCAGTGCGGATTCTGCCTGCCCGCCTGTCCGACCTACCGCCAAACCGGCAAGGAATCGGCTTCTCCACGCGGTCGTATCGCGTTGATGAAAGGAGTCGTCGATGGGCAACTTAACGTGGACGCCGAGTTCGAGGACAACATGTACCTCTGCCTCGGATGCCGTGCATGTGAGACGGCTTGTCCGGCGGGCGTTCCCTATGGCTCGCTTCTCGAAACCGCCCGCGACGTGGTGGAAAGGAACAAGAAGGACATAGGCGAACATTCGTTCTTGCGCGACTTGTTGTTTGAGGAAATCTTTCCGAATCCGGACCGCATCGACCGCTTGGGCACGATGCTCTGGGCGTCCCAAACACTCGGGCTTCAGAAGCTCGCAAACAAAATGGGCCTGATCAACCTCCTCCCGCGCCCGATGCGGGAGATGCAATCGGCTGTGGATCAAGTAGCTTCTCCTTGGCAACGGATGAAAAGGGAGTCTGTGATACATCCCGAACCAGACGCCTCCCAAAATCTGCGCGTTGGGATGTTCAAAGGCTGTATCATGGACGTCATGTTTTTTGAGACCAACCAAGCCACGGCGAGAGTACTGACCAAGGCGGGCTGTGAAGTTGTTTTTGTCGAAGAGCAAGCGTGTTGCGGCGCTCTCCATGCTCACTCCGGTGAGCAAAACGGTGCAAAGGAACTGGCGAAACGCAATATAGAGGCATTCGAAGCGGCAGGCGTCGATCTCATCGTCAACAACGCCGGCGGCTGCGGGGCGGCGCTCAAAGAATATCACCACTGGTTCCACGACGACCCGCAGTGGCAGGAACGGGCGATGAAGTTCGTCGCGAAGTGCCGCGATGCGAATGAATTGGCGGCAGAACTTTTTTCTGCGTTGGAGTTTCGCGGAGAGTTGCCGGGCGTGCGGATCACCTACCAAGACTCCTGCCATCTCGCTCACGGTCAAGGTGTTCGCGCGCAGCCTCGACAACTTTTGCGCAGCATTCCGGGTGTGGAATATGTGGAGATGATGGAGGCCGACCGATGTTGCGGATCGGCGGGCATCTACAACATCACCAATTTCGACATGTCGATGGAAGTCCTCGACGAGAAGATGGAGAACGTCAAATCGACCTCCGCTCACTTAGTCGTCACGTCCAACCCAGGCTGCTTGCTCCAGATGCGCAAAGGCATCCAGCGCGCTGGGTGTGAAGGGCAGATGGAAGCGGTGCATATCATGGACCTTTTGGATCGCGTTCTGTGAAAAAGAGCCTCTGTCCCGTCACGGGCAGAGGCTTTTTTCGCATCAAAAGGCGGTGGTTTCGACATTGTTCCATGTGAAACGTTGTAAGAGGGAGATAGAGTGTGTATCCTATCGTTTCGGCGTGATAGTTTCATAGAATGGGGTATACAGTCTGTTTTTGTCGAAATGGAGTCGAATATGCGTGTTGAGATGTCGAATCAACTCATGTTAAGATAACACCTGTCGCCGCGAGAGAGTGACGACGACGAAACGAAAGACACACGGTGAACATGAGCCATTAGCTCAGTTGGTAGAGCACCTGACTTTTAATCAGGGTGTCGAAGGTTCAAGTCCTTCATGGCTCACCATGTTTTCGCGGAAGTGGCTCAGGGGTAGAGCATCGCCTTGCCAAGGCGAGGGTCGCGGGTTCGAATCCCGTCTTCCGCTCCATTTCTACTATATAATATATGCGGTCGTGGCGGAATGGCAGACGCGCACGCTTGAGGGGCGTGTGGGGTTTCCCCGTGGAAGTTCGAGTCTTCTCGACCGCACCATGTTTTATCTGGGGGATTAGCTCAGTTGGTAGAGCACCTGCCTTGCAAGCAGGGGGTCAGCGGTTCGAATCCGCTATTCTCCACCATGCCTTTTTAGCTCAGTAGGTAGAGCGCATCCATGGTAAGGATGAGGTCATCGGTTCGATTCCGGTAAAAGGCACCATGTATCTTGGCCCGTTGGAGAAGCGGCTTAACTCACCGCCCTTTCAAGGCGGCATTCACGGGTTCGAATCCCGTACGGGTCACCAAGATGGAGGTTTAGCTCAGCTGGGAGAGCATCTGCCTTACAAGCAGAGGGTCGGCGGTTCGATCCCGTCAACCTCCACCAGATTTTTTAAAGGACAGGTCGACTAAGAGCAGCGGCGTCCTGCCGCACGTCGACACTCGTTCATCCTTGAACTCGGAGCTGTGGTGTAGTGGCCTAACATGTCCGCCTGTCACGCGGAAGACCGCGGGTTCGAATCCCGTCAGCTCCGCCACTTATTTTACAGAATTAAAATACGGCTCGGTAGCTCAGTTGGTAGAGCAGTGGACTGAAAATCCACGTGTCGGCGGTTCGACTCCGTCCCGAGCCACCATTTACAAAATAGTACAAATACCCATGCGGAAGTGGCTCAGGGGTAGAGCATCGCCTTGCCAAGGCGAGGGTCGCGGGTTCGAATCCCGTCTTCCGCTCCATAGATTTCCCTGTTGTCTGGGGGCCCATAGCTCAGTTGGCTAGAGCGCACGACTGATAATCGTGAGGTCGGAAGTTCGAATCTTCTTGGGCCCACCATTCTATATAGATGATCTAGTGATGATGGCGGAGAGGCCACACCTGTTTCCATCCCGAACACAGAAGTTAAGCTCTCCAGCGCCGATGGTACTTGGACCGCAGGGTCCCGGGAGAGTAGGACGTCGCTAGGCAACTAGAAAAAGGCCCGATCTTCTTGCGAAGATCGGGCCTTTTTTGCGTTCATTGGGGGTTGAAGGGAGTCTCGGGAGGTAGAGAGAACGGGTGCAATGTGGAGGATTCGCGAGAGTGGAGGATGTGTGGGAAGCGGATGATGCGATTTGTCGGAGTTTGTCGACTGGAGTACGTTGAACGTGCACCGGCTGCGTGATAAGATAACTCCTGTCACCAAGAACACGAGCCATTAGCTCAGTTGGTAGAGCACCTGACTTTTAATCAGGGTGTCGAAGGTTCAAGTCCTTCATGGCTCACCATGCGCCCTTAGCTCAGCTGGATAGAGCGTTTGACTACGAATCAAAAGGCCGGGAGTTCGAATCTCTCAGGGCGCGCCATTTTTACACGGGGGATTAGCTCAGTTGGTAGAGCACCTGCCTTGCAAGCAGGGGGTCAGCGGTTCGAATCCGCTATTCTCCACCATATATCTTGGCCCGTTGGAGAAGCGGCTTAACTCACCGCCCTTTCAAGGCGGCATTCACGGGTTCGAATCCCGTACGGGTCACCACCACTTTACATCCTGTTCGCGGGTTTGAATCCCGTCTTCCGCTCCATTTCTACTATTAAATATGCGGTCGTGGTGGAATGGCTGCACCATTTGCCTTTTTAGCTCAGTAGGTAGAGCGCATCCATGGTAAGGATGAGGTCATCGGTTCGATTCCGGTAAAAGGCACCATACGTTTTTGGGGTACAAAGGCTCGATCTTCTTCGGAAGATCGGGCCTTTTTTTCGTTCTCCGGGTTGGTGGTTTGGGATGCGTAAAAGGGAGTAAATCTGCGAAAACAGGAGAATCGGAAAGTATGGAGGATATGGTTTTTCTGTAGGTCAATATTTGTCGGAGTTTGTCGGGTAGAGTGCGTTGAACGTGTGCGGGCCGCGTGGTAAGATAACACCTGTCGCCGCGAGAGAGTGACGACGACGAAACGAAAGACAACGATGGTGAACATGAGCCATTAGCTCAGTTGGTAGAGCACCTGACTTTTAATCAGGGTGTCGAAGGTTCAAGTCCTTCATGGCTCACCATTTTTCCTTCTATATAAGATGCGGTCGTGGCGGAATGGCAGACGCGCACGCTTGAGGGGCGTGTGGGGGTTACCCCGTGGAAGTTCGAGTCTTCTCGACCGCACCATTGTTTCAAATCTGGGGGATTAGCTCAGTTGGTAGAGCACCTGCCTTGCAAGCAGGGGGTCAGCGGTTCGAATCCGCTATTCTCCACCAGATGCCTTTTTAGCTCAGTAGGTAGAGCGCATCCATGGTAAGGATGAGGTCATCGGTTCGATTCCGGTAAAAGGCACCATGTATTCTTGGCCCGTTGGAGAAGCGGCTTAACTCACCGCCCTTTCAAGGCGGCATTCACGGGTTCGAATCCCGTACGGGTCACCAAGATGGAGGTTTAGCTCAGCTGGGAGAGCATCTGCCTTACAAGCAGAGGGTCGGCGGTTCGATCCCGTCAACCTCCACCACTTGTACCACTGCTAGACACGGGCCCATAGCTCAGTTGGCTAGAGCGCACGACTGATAATCGTGAGGTCGGAAGTTCGAATCTTCTTGGGCCCACCACTTTTCAAAACCTTATAGATGCGCCCTTAGCTCAGCCGGATAGAGCGTTTGACTACGAATCAAAAGGCCGGGAGTTCGAATCTCTCAGGGCGCGCCATTTTTTTCACGGGGGATTAGCTCAGTTGGTAGAGCACCTGCCTTGCAAGCAGGGGGTCAGCGGTTCGAATCCGCTATTCTCCACCATGTATCTTGGCCCGTTGGAGAAGCGGCTTAACTCACCGCCCTTTCAAGGCGGCATTCACGGGTTCGAATCCCGTACGGGTCACCAAGTGTGGAGGTTTAGCTCAGCTGGGAGAGCATCTGCCTTACAAGCAGAGGGTCGGCGGTTCGATCCCGTCAACCTCCACCAGATTTTTTCTTGAACTCGGAGCTGTGGTGTAGTGGCCTAACATGTCCGCCTGTCACGCGGAAGACCGCGGGTTCGAATCCCGTCAGCTCCGCCACTTTTACAACATGTTTGATGAGGGCCCATAGCTCAGTTGGCTAGAGCGCACGACTGATAATCGTGAGGTCGGAAGTTCGAATCTTCTTGGGCCCACCATAGTTTTTCATACAGTCTAGTGATGATGGCGGAGAGGCCACACCTGTTTCCATCCCGAACACAGAAGTTAAGCTCTCCAGCGCCGATGGTACTTGGACCGCAGGGTCCCGGGAGAGTAGGACGTCGCTAGGCAGGTATGAGCCATTAGCTCAGTTGGTAGAGCACCTGACTTTTAATCAGGGTGTCGAAGGTTCAAGTCCTTCATGGCTCACCATTTCGCGGAAGTGGCTCAGGGGTAGAGCATCGCCTTGCCAAGGCGAGGGTCGCGGGTTCGAATCCCGTCTTCCGCTCCATTTCTACTAGTAATTATATGCGGTCGTGGCGGAATGGCAGACGCGCACGCTTGAGGGGCGTGTGGGGTTTCCCCGTGGAAGTTCGAGTCTTCTCGACCGCACCAAATGCCTTTTTAGCTCAGTAGGTAGAGCGCATCCATGGTAAGGATGAGGTCATCGGTTCGATTCCGGTAAAAGGCACCATGTATCTTGGCCCGTTGGAGAAGCGGCTTAACTCACCGCCCTTTC
>NZ_JAEQNB010000011.1 GCF_016722965.1 Tumebacillus amylolyticus | reverse complement strand
TGTCTCGTGATGATGGCGGAAAGGTCACACCTGTTCCCATCCCGAACACAGAAGTTAAGCTTTCCAGCGCCGATGGTACTTGGACCGCAGGGTCCCGGGAGAGTAGGACGTCGCGAGGCAACAGTCAATTCTAAAAAAAAGACCCAATCCACCAAGGATTGGGTCTTTTTGTGCAGAAGGGCCCTCGGAATCGGTCGAAAAAGTAGGATGGACCATTGGGAGGGAGTAGATCGTGCAAGAGATAAGTGAACGTATCTCCTCAAACCAGCCTGTTACCGTATTCGAATATCTGCAACTCTACAAAAAAATCCGCAAAGACCTGCGAAGACCTGCATGCGCCAAAGCGCATCTGGACGGCAAGCAACAGCATTTCAAACCCAGCCACTCCACGTTCCTGTTCAACTACGACGCGTTCTGCTCCCGAGTTGGGCAAGCAAAACACGTCAACAGCAAGAACAACGAAGAGGACGTCCTGCGCGTCTTCCGCGAGCATCCGCACATGATCTTGCGCGAAGAGCACTTCGCCGCCATTCGCATCAACTGGCAGGACAAGATCTCCAATATGAAAGGCATCGCCGAAGAGATCAACATCGGCCTCGACTCGCTAGTGTTCTTCGATGACGACAACCTCAATGGTCGGACAACGAATTCACCAAACCATGCAAGACTTCTACCCGATCTGCCGCAGCAATCACCGGCAACGGCGTTCGCCAAACCCTGCGTGCGCTGCAGGAGATCAACCAGATGGCGATCTTCTGGGTGCTGAACCTCTCCGACGGAACGTACTCTCTGCTCGACATCGCGATCCGCTCCAAGAACTCGCCTAACCGCAGACCAATAACTGCACAAAAAAAAGACTCAATCCATCACGGATTGGGTCTTTTTTTTCTATCGCTTCTCAATGCCTTCCAAGAACAGATGCGAGTACACGTCGGAAATATCGCTTGCCGTCAATTTGCCGCCCTCATGGTACCAACGGTACACCCAGTTGATCGACCCCAGAATCGACAGCGCCGTCACCCGTGCATTCACCGGACGGAACTCTCCGGCGGCGATGCCCTGCTCGATCACTTGCGTCCAGAAGTTGAGGTACTTGTCCGTCTGGGCTTGAATCACTTGGTGCTGATCTTCCCCCAGCGAGAACGCTTCCCGCAACAAAACGGTGGTGAGCTGGACGTTCTTGGTCACATAGCGCAGATGATGCTCAATGGCGCGCTGCATCCGCTCCCGGTTCGTAAGCGAGGCGTCGTGCAAGATCTCCTCCATCTGCCCGTTGTATTCGCCGATGGAGCGGTGGGCGAGTTGCATCAACAGATCTTCTTTGGAAGAAATGTAGTGGTACAGCGAGCCTTTTTGCAATCCGACTTCGTCGGCGATGTCTTGCACCGATGTCGCATGATATCCTTTGCGTTCAAACAGCATCACCGCTGCTTTGGTAATCTCTTCATATTTATTGGAAGCCATCCCTCGTCATCTCCTTGTCACGTTCCGGACACTCTATAACAAAGAATCATACTTGGTATTCCCTGATTCAGTCAAGCCGTATTCCGCTTGCCACCCAGAAAGGAGACTGAGCGATGGACGCGATGATCTTCGATGTGGACGGGACGTTGTTTCAGACGGAGAAGGTCGCGTTGCCGGCGTTTCGTCAAACGTTTGAAAAACTGCGCCGCCCGGCACCGACCGACGAGCAAATCCTAAACGTATTCGGCATGACAATCCCCGAAGTCTGGGAGACCCTGCTCCCCGACGCCTCGATGGACGAGCGCGACAAAGCAAACGAACTGCTCGCCCAGGCCGAGATGGAACTCATGCAAAAAGGCACCGGCGCCCTCTACCCCGCTGTGAAAAAAACGCTTCACACACTCCGCGAGGCGGGCGTGAAGCTTTTTACCGCGTCGAACGGGGAGATGCGCTATGTCGAGACGGTGATCGAAACGCAAGGCCTCACGCCGCTGTTTGACAAACTCTACTGCGCGGGCGCCTACAAAACGGAGAAAAAAGAAGAACTCGTCGCCCTCCTCCTCGACGAACAACACCTCAACGAAAAAAACACCGTCATGGTCGGCGACCGCAAATCGGACATCACCGCCGGCAAAAAAAACTTCCTGCTCACCGTCGGCTGCGACTTCGGATTCGCCAACGAACACGAACTGGACGACGCCGACGAGATCATCACATCGTTTGACCAACTCTTGACGAAGGTCAACTATAGTCAAATTGCGAGAAAATAAAAGAAACGACCCGACTTCCCCTGTGAAATCGGTTTATCCACCCCAAAACTGGGCAAAGTGAAGAGAGATGACTCTTGGAATTTTGCCCGGCCCTACATATAATGAAGTCATGAAGGTCAAAGTTAGTCAAAGTCAATGATCAGGAGGAGGGAGGTTAGCGGGCACGATGCGCAACATCTCCGACATCATTGAACAACACTTGAAGACCATCCTCACCAACTCACACGAAGGCATCATTGAGATCAAGCGAAGCGAGTTGGCCGACACGTTTCACTGTGTGCCCTCCCAAATCAACTACGTGATTTCCACACGCTTCACCATTGAGAAGGGCTATGTTGTGGAATCGAAGCGCGGCGGCGGCGGGTACATCCGCATCCAACGGGTCGGACTCGACCGGAGGAACAACGCCTTGCACCGCGCGATTCTCGACATCATCGGCAGTTCGTTGTCCGCCCGGGAAGCTGAGGGGTTCCTCGGACGACTTCTGGAGGAGAACGTGCTGACCGAGCGTGAAGTCCTGATGATGCGTGCGGTGATCTGCAGTGACATCCTCGCGCTGTCTCCACAGCTGCGCGACCAAGTGCGGGCGAATCAATTGTCGGCAATGCTCGTCGCCATTCTCAAGGGATGACCGGACCTCAAGCACTTAGGAGGGGAGACGCCAAATGATCTGTCAGGAATGCAACCAACGTGATGCCACCGTGCACTTCACGAAGATCCTCAACAACTCGAAACAGGAAATTCATCTCTGCGAAACCTGCGCTCGTGAAAAAGGCGACGTGATGATGAAGACCTTTGGTGGTCCCGGACTTGGGACAAATCCTTTTGGTGAAACTGCGTTTTCGTTCCAGAATCTGCTCAGCGGATTGCTTGGATTCGAAACACAGGGCCACACTCCGATGAGCAAAGGCATCCAAGCCCAACAGCCGGGGCCGGTCCGATGCGCCACCTGCGGACTTACCTATCCGCAATTCGCGCAGTTGGGACGCTTCGGCTGTGGAGATTGCTATACACATTTTGCCTCGCATCTGGAACCGCTGGTCCGCCGCATTCACGGCGGAGCGACGTCGCACACGGGCAAAGTCCCGCAACGCGCCGGCGGTCGGATCAAAGTCCAGAAACAAATCGAAGGGCTTCGCGTCGAACTTCAACAGAAAATTCAAGCGGAGCAATTCGAGGAAGCAGCCATCCTTCGCGACCGCATTCGCGGGATGGAGCAAGACATGAAGAGCGGACCACAAGGGGAGGTGTAAGTCGATGTCGATCCAAGACTTTGTCGCGGATGCCAGCCGCTGGATGCAAGACGACGGTCCTCACGCCGACATCGTCATCTCCACGCGAATCCGCATGGCACGGAATCTTCGAGAACTCCCGTTCCCGATGCTCGCCAACGACACGCAATCCGAAGAGGTCTTGCAACGCGTCAAGAGCGCCGTCGAGTCGGACGTTTTTGAAAAAAACGGACACGGCCGCTACGAGTTTCTCACTCTGCGCGACGTGTCCGACGTCGACCGCCAAGCATTGGTCGAGAAGTACCTGATCTCGCCCGCACTTGTCGAACACGCTTCTCGAGGCGCTGTCGCTTTGCGCGATGACGAGGAAGTGTCGATCATGGTCAATGAGGAAGACCATCTGCGTTTGCAAGTGCTCTTGCCGGGCTTGCAGCTTCGCGAAGCATGGAGCATCGCAAATGAAACGGACGACCTCTTGGAGAGTCAGCTCAACTACGCGTTCGACGACCGCTATGGATTCCTCACCGCTTGCCCGACCAACGTCGGCACCGGCATCCGGGCGTCCGTCATGCTGCATCTGCCGGCCCTCGTGGTCACCCAGCAGATCAACCGCGTGCTCTCCGCGCTCAACCAAGTCGGTCTCGTCGTGCGCGGCGTCTACGGCGAAGGCACCGAAGCGGTCGGCAACCTGTTCCAACTCTCGAACCAGATTACGCTCGGCCAGTCCGAAGAGGAGATCATCTCCAACCTCGATTCGGTCGCACGCAAAATCATCGAGCACGAACAAGCCGCCCGTCACTTTTTGCTCAACGAAAACCGCGAAGTGATCGAAGACCGCATCGCCCGCTCGTTTGGCATCCTCGCCTATGCGCGCCGTCTCGATTCCAAAGAGACGATGCAACGCCTCTCCGATGTGCGTCTGGGCATCGACCTCGGCGTCATCAAGGGCGTGTCGAAAAACATTCTCAAAGAGTTGATGGTGATGACCCAACCCGGCTTTTTACAAAAATTCCACGGGGCCGAATTGGCGCCGGGGGAGCGGGATTGGCGGCGCGCCACGCTCGTTCGCGAACGCTTGCATATGGACGAAGCCCAGATCTAGAGTCGAACCCTGACACAAGCATATTGGTGCTTTGTCCTCGAATAGATTCAAAGTACTATGGAGGTGGAACCTATGATGTTTGGACGTTTTACGGAACGCGCACAGAAAGTATTGGCATTGGCTCAAGAAGAAGCGAGCCGCCTCGGTCACTCCGGGGTTGGCACTGAGCATATCCTGCTGGGCCTCGTCCGCGAGGGCGAAGGCATTGCAGCAAAATCGCTGGTCTCGCTGGGTCTTTCCAGCGACAAAGTACAAAAAGAAGTGGAGAAGATCATCGGCCGCGGCCCCGGTCAATCCACCGGTATGGCGTACACCCCGCGTGCGAAGAAAGTCATCGAACTCTCGATTGACGAAGCTCGCAAGCTCGGACACAACTATGTCGGCACCGAGCACATCTTGCTCGGTCTGATCCGCGAAGGCGAAGGCGTGGCAGCCCGCGTGCTCGCCAACCTCGGTGTGTCGCTTAACAAAGCCCGCCAACAAGTGCTCCAATTGCTCGGCGGTGACACCCACGAATCGCATCAAGAAAACGCCCAAGCGGCGAACACCCCGACCCTCGATTCTCTGGCGCGCGACCTGACCCAGATGGCACGCGACCAGAAGCTCGACCCGGTCATCGGCCGCGCCAACGAAATCGAGCGCGTCATCCAAGTGCTCTCCCGCCGCACCAAGAACAACCCGGTGCTCATCGGGGAGCCGGGCGTCGGCAAGACCGCCATCGCCGAAGGACTCGCGCAACGCATCGTCGACAACGAAATCCCGGAAACCCTGCGCAACAAGCGCGTCATGGTTCTCGACATGGGCACCGTCGTCGCGGGCACGAAGTACCGCGGGGAATTCGAAGATCGTCTCAAGAAAATCATGGATGAGATCCGCCAAGCGGGCAACATCATCCTGTTCATCGACGAACTGCACACCCTGATCGGTGCCGGCGGTGCCGAAGGGGCGATCGACGCCTCGAACATCCTCAAGCCGTCCCTCGCACGCGGCGAACTGCAATGCATCGGGGCGACCACGCTTGACGAATACCGCAAGCACATCGAAAAAGACGCGGCCCTCGAACGCCGCTTCCAACCGATCACCGTCGACCAGCCGAACAAGGACGAAGCGATCCTCATCCTCCAAGGCCTGCGCGACCGCTACGAAGCGCATCACCGCGTGAAGATTCTCGACGAAGCGATTGAAGCGGCCGTCAAACTGTCGGACCGCTACATCACCGACCGCTTCTTGCCGGACAAAGCGATCGACCTGATCGACGAAGCGGCATCCCGTGTCCGTCTGCGCACCTACACCCAACCGCCGAACCTCAAGGAACTCGAAGAAAAACTCGAAGAGATCCGCTCGGAAAAGGAATCTGCGGTGCAATCCCAAGAGTTTGAAAAAGCGGCCTCCCTGCGCGACAAGGAACAAAAACTGCGCGAAGAACTGGAATCCCGCAAAAACGAATGGCAACAAACCCAAGTCAAAAAAGACTCTGTGGTCAACGCCGAAGACATCGCCGACATCGTCGCTTCTTGGACCGGCATCCCGGTCAAGAAACTGGCGGAGGCCGAGTCGGAACGCCTCTTGAACATGGAAGAAATTCTCCACGACCGCGTCATCGGCCAAGACGAAGCGGTCAAGTCGATCTCCCGCGCGATCCGTCGTGCGCGTGCGGGCCTCAAAGACCCGAAACGCCCGATCGGCTCCTTCATCTTCCTCGGCCCCACCGGGGTTGGGAAAACCGAGCTCGCGAAAGCTCTGGCCGAAGCGATGTTTGGCGACGAGAACGCCATCATCCGCATCGACATGTCGGAGTACGGCGAGCGCCACTCCACCGCCCGTCTCGTCGGGGCGCCTCCGGGCTACGTCGGTTACGAAGAAGGCGGTCAGTTGACGGAGAAAGTCCGTCGCAAGCCGTACTCCGTCGTGCTGTTCGACGAAGTGGAGAAGGCACATCCGGAAGTCTTCAACGTGCTCTTGCAAGTGCTCGACGACGGTCGCCTGACCGATTCCAAGGGCCGCACCGTCGACTTCCGCAACACGGTGATCATCATGACCTCGAACGTCGGGGCGCAAACGATCAAAAAGGGCGGTGCCCTCGGCTTCACCGCGAACAAAGAAGCGGACTACACCAACATGAAGGACCGCGTCATGGAAGAGCTCAAAAAGCAATTCCGTCCGGAGTTCCTGAACCGTCTCGACGACCAGATCGTGTTCCACCCGCTCGCCGAGGAGCACATCCGCGAGATTGTCGATCTGATGTCCGACGACCTCAAGAAACGCCTGCGCGAGAACGACATCCACTTCGTGCTCTCCGACGAAGCGAAGCAGTTCCTCGCCAAGGAAGGCTACGACCCGCAATACGGCGCACGTCCGCTCAAGCGTGCGATCCAGCGCCACATCGAGGACCAGCTTTCCGAAGCCCTGCTCTCGGGCAGCGTCAAAAAAGGCGACCTCGTGCGCATCGACGCCGAAGACGGCAAACTCACCGTCAAAAACGAAGGCGCGCAACAAGAAGAAATCCAACAAGCCTAAGCAAAAAGAGCTCGTGTCCGCGTCGCGGCCACGAGCTTTTTTTCAGAAATTGACTCTCGGGTATGAAACTCTTGGGGGGTCCTTGCGTATGATCTACTTAGGTCCCTTGTTGCGTGCTTGTCTTTCGTATATGATGGAGATTGGAACCTTTTTGTATGACAATGACGAATAGGGGACACGTATGGCAAAGTATAAATCAAAATTTGTGTGCCAAGACTGTGGGTATGAAAGCCCCAAATGGATGGGCAAATGTCCGGGATGCGGCCAATGGAACCGAATGGTCGAAGAGGTCGCTACACCTGCTGCAACCGCCCCGTCTCACGCGGCGCTCCAACACTTGCAATCCGAACCTGCACAAGTCACTCGGATCACCGAGATCGACATCGTGGAGGAAGCGCGTACACACAGCGGATATGGCGAATTTGACAGGGTACTTGGCGGCGGGATCGTCGGCGGATCGTTGGTGCTGGTCGGGGGAGACCCCGGCATCGGCAAATCGACGCTCTTGCTGCAGACGTCCAACGCCATCGCGATGCAAGGTCGTCGCGTGCTCTACGTCTCGGGGGAGGAGTCGGCCAAGCAGATCAAACTGCGTGCCGATCGACTCGGGTCGTTAAGTGAAAACCTGCTCATTCTGCCGGAGACGGACCTTGAACGCGTGGAGTCGCACATCAAGTTGCACACCCCAGACTTTCTCATCATCGACTCGATCCAGACCGTGTACCGTCCGGGCTTGCAATCGGCTCCGGGCAGTGTCGGTCAGGTGCGTGAATGTACCGCCTTTTTGCTGCGCATCGCGAAGACTTTGAACTTGGCGACGTTTATCGTCGGCCATGTGACAAAGGAAGGCGCGATTGCCGGTCCGCGCATGCTGGAACATATGGTCGATGCCGTCCTCTATTTTGAAGGTGAAAGACATCACACGTATCGGATTCTGCGCGGCGTGAAAAACCGCTTCGGCTCCACGAACGAGATCGGCATTTTTGAAATGCGCGAGAAGGGGTTGGAGGAAGTGGTCAATCCGTCGGAGCTGTTCCTCTCAGAACGTCCGCACGGCGTGGCCGGGTCATGTGTCGTGGCTTCGATGGAAGGCACGCGCCCGGTGCTGGTGGAGATTCAAGCGCTGGTCACCCCGTCGTCGTACGGGACGCCGCGCCGGATGGCCACCGGGCTCGATCACAACCGCGTGTCGCTGATCATGGCGGTGCTGGAGAAGCGCATGGGCCTCTACCTGCAATCGCAGGACGCCTATGTCAACGTCGCAGGCGGCGTGCGTCTCGACGAACCGGCCGTTGATCTGGGCATCGCACTCGCGCTCGCGTCGAGCTTCCGCGAGCAGTTGATGCCGCCCGGCGACGTCTACATCGGCGAAGTCGGGTTGACGGGCGAAGTGCGCGGGGTTTCACGAATTGAGCAACGCGTGCGGGAGGCGATGAAGCTTGGGTTTACCCGAGTGATCGTCCCGACGAAAAATCTGCGCGGATGGCAGCCCCCGGCTGGTGTTTCAGTCATCGGAGTTGAAACGGTACAGGAGGCGTTCCAAGTAGCATTAGGGGGATGACGGGTTATGCGTGATGACATGAAAAAAGACACCCTTATCAACAAGATCCTCCGCTTCATCGCACCTGGGACCCAGTTGCGTGAAGGGTTGGAGAATGTCCTGCGGGCGAAGACCGGCGCGTTGATCGTCATCGGCAACTCCCCGCAGGTGATGGAGATCGTGGACGGTGGATTTTCGATCAACTGCGAATTTTCAGCGGCCTCGGTGTACGAATTGGCGAAGATGGACGGAGCGATCATCCTGTCTGAAGACGGCAAGCGCATCCTCTACGCCAACACCCAACTGAATCCCGACCCGTCGATTCCCTCGTTTGAGACCGGTACGCGCCACCGTACAGCGGAGCGCGTCGCCAAGCAGACGGGTCACCTCGTCGTCTGCATCTCGCAGCGCCGCGACGTGATTACGCTCTACCAATCGAATTTCCGCTACACGCTCAAGGACATCGGCGTGATCTTGACCAAAGCCAACCAAGCGATCAACACCTTGGAGAAGTACAAATCGGTTCTCGATCAAGCCTTGACGAATTTGAGTGCGTTGGAGTTTGAAGAGCTGGTCACCTTGCACGAAGTTGCGCTCGTCATGCAACGCATCGAGATGGTTTTGCGTATTAAATCAGAGATTCGCCGTTATATCACGGAACTTGGCACCGAAGGCCGACTGATCTCCATGCAGATGGAGGAGTTGGTGTCCAAAGTGGACGAAGAGGCGTATTTGCTGGTCAAAGACTATTGCAAAGAAACGCTCGACGTCACACCGCACCAGATTTTGTCGGAGCTGCACACGCTGACTTCTGATGAATTACTGGAAAGTCTGCAATTGGTGAGAGTTCTGGGGTACACCGGGAATATTAACATTACCGAAGAACCCGTGTCCTCGCGCGGCTATCGTATTTTGAACAAGATCCCTCGTTTGCCGCAGCCGGTCATTGAGAACTTGGTAGACACGTTTGACGCCTTGCCGCGCATCCTGCATGCGTCCATTGAGGAACTTGACGACGTGGAAGGCATCGGGGAAGTGCGTGCCCGTGCGATCAAAGAAGGGCTCAAACGCATTTCCGAGCAAGTGTTCATCGACCGTCATATCTAACGCAAGCAGTGGGGGTACCAGGGGATAGGGAGGTAGGTAGACACCATGTATGTGCGAAGAGCATTACCGAGCATGTTTACAGTGGGGAACTTATTTTTAGGCATTATTTCTATTATCGTAGCTTTCCAAGGCGACTTTTCGTGGGCTGCGCTGCTTGTCATCATCGGCATGTTGCTCGACGGTCTCGACGGTCGGGTGGCACGTGCGTTGAACGCGCAGAGTGAGTTTGGCAAGGAGCTCGACTCCCTGTCGGACGTCATCTCGTTTGGCGTGGCACCGGCGTTCATCATGTACGGCGTCGTCCTCAACGAAATCGGCTGGATCGGCACTGTGATTACGGCGATCTTCCCGATCTGCGGGGCGTTGCGTCTGGCGCGCTTCAACGTGGCGACCGGCACGTCGCCGAACTACTTCATCGGCTTGCCGATCACGGCGGCGGGCGGGGTTCTCGCGACGCTTGCGTTGTACCACGACACGATTCCGGCGCAGAAGATCTGGATGCCGCTGTTCATGCTGTTCCTCGCGTACCTGATGGTCTCGAACATCAAGTACCCGAACTTCAAAAAAGTCGGCGTTCCGCGCTCTGCGTACTACATCGTCCCGGCGATCATCCTGATCGTGGCGTTCGTGTTCTGGCAATTTCCGGAGCACGCCACGAAACTGGTGTTCCTGCCGCTGGCCGTGTACGCCTTCTACGGCGTCTTAAAAAAAAACGGCAAGCGGAAGGCAAAAAAAGGCGAAGAAACGGCTCTTGAAGAGCTCGAACAAATAGCGAAGTAAAAGGAAAGACCCGCACTCCGGAGGGAGGGCGGGTCTTTTTTTTGTGCTCGGTTTGCTGTTTTCATGTATACTAAAAATTGGTATCTTTTGTTCTGAAAATTAACTCAAGGAGTGTTGAACAGAGTGAAAAAGTGGACCCTCCCCCTTACCGGCCTGACTACCACCGCGTTACTGCTTAGCGGTACCCCTGCGACAACTTCGCTTGCCGACACCGTGCAAGTGCCCGAAATTCGCATGAACAACGCCCCGGTGAACTTCCCGGATGCCAAGCCCTACATTGACGAAAACGACCGCACGATGGTGCCGGTGCGTTTTATCGCCGAAGGGATGGGTGCGAAAGTAGACTGGTTCGAACTGACGCAAACGGTCGTCATCAACATGAACGGCAAAGACATCCGTCTCCACATTGGAGAAGACACCGCCACCGTCAACGGCACCCCCAGCCAACTCGACACCAAAACCGTCAAACGCAACGACCGCACCTACGTCCCGCTCCGCTTCGTCAGCGAAACCCTCGGCGCCAGCGTGTTCTGGTTCGGTGAGCAGAACGTGGTGTCGATTTCGTTTGCAGACAACCAACCCGGCACGAACACGGGCGGTCAAACGGGCGGGAACATCAATGATGTTCCGAAACCTGTTGGTGACATCAATCTGGTAGATGTTAAAGACATCGATCCGTGGGGTCGCAAAGTTCGGACAACAAACCTGCCTAAGAACGCGTCGGATTACCCGTACATCTTAGAGGGTGTTTCAAATGATATGTATGAAATGAAATTTGGAGATGTTTTCGGGAAAGGCACCCCTAAGTCACCGAACACGCTCTATACAACTAGAAAAGACGAATTTACAAAGAAACACATTGATACGTGGTTAGATCGTGTGCGAAAACACTATCAACTGGTGCTAAATGTTGATTATCGCACCCTTACTGATGACTGGGCAAACCAAATTGCTGAAACTACCAGTGCATCCCCTGAAGATGTATGGAAGGGACCTATCACGGACTATATAAAATGGGCTAAAGAGAATGAGATTCAGATTGAAGGGAGCTTAGAACCAGAACCTTCGATGATCTACCATGATGGATTTTCGTCTTACCATGTGCGCTCAAAAATCAAGTACCGTGTCATTCATTACAATGAAAAACAAAAAGTCTTCTATGATTCCTCCTACAACTTACCGCCTTGTGAACTTGGTGTTTGGTATAGCGGGTATGTAGATGTAGCAATTGGCGGTGGAAGCATCAGCGGTTATCTTGGAGATGACGTATTCGTCTCAGGCAATGCGACAATCACTCGCGACTCTTGGATACAAAAACAATAGGTAAGGCAGACGATGAGAGACATAAACCGAACACCTGGAATAAAGATCTACTGTCTCATTTTGGTCCTTCTCTTTTGTAGCATTCTGTTTCCTTCACCTGCATTAGCAGACGTCCAAGCGCTTCCTGACGGCAATGGGAATTGGGCATTTGATATGACCGATCCTGCAGGAGGAGATAACGATACCTATTATTTGACGACAGGATGGGTTATCAATCTCCAAAGCACTTGCAATGGTACCCACAGTTCTTGCAACCCTCGTCAAGGAACGTATGTCGTAATGGAGGAGAACCGAGCGGTACAGATCGATGAACAGTATTCTGGAAATGATGTTATGACATTTTTTTCAGTAAACATCGCGGCAGTGGATCGTGCTTTTCAAAAAATCGGGCATGGTGGAGCTGTGTACAAACAGAAAGTCTACATAAACTCCATCTTTCATATCTACCATCCGAAAACGGGAGTCATCGATCCCACGCCCTACTACACGCCACAGGACATCATGGCAGCGAGAAATTGGTCGGCGATAGGCAGTATGGGACAGTATTATGACATTTTCACCGTCGTCCCTCCACCGCCCGCCTACCCGGTCGAAGCCATCTGCTCGCTTCCCGACGGAACAACCCTTCCGTGCAACACCAAAAGCAAACTCAACGACTCAGGCCTGTACACAAACAATATCGGTGATTTCAAAAAAGGGGACCCCGTCAGTTGGACGTTCCCCTTTGAACTCACTTCAAACGGCACCAACTACCAACTTCAGCAATCCTACATCACACCGCACGACGATCTGCAACAACAAACGATTTCTGTACCCGCCAGTCAGACGATGACTCGAAATATCACCGCCGACGACGGGGGCAACTACATCGTCGGCGTCTACAAACCGAAGTCCTCTGTCACCGTCACCGCGACCATCAACGGCCCGACAGAAGTGGACGATACCGTAACAGACGTCGACGCCACGTTCACGTTCGAAGCGAAGTCCACAAACCTCGACCTCGATCACTACCAAATTACCGACACCCAAAACTGCGACTTCGTCCGCACGACCGACAAAAGCGGCAAACTCACAGGCAAAGACGACGGCAAGGCCGGTCTCCCGATCAAGATCCACATGGGCACCGGCCCCAACATCAAATGCTCCATCACCGTCAAAGCTTTCGACGTCGGTGCAGGCTCTGACCAAACCACCGCCCAACACTCGGTCGTCAAAGCCAGCCAACCCGCCGCTCCGCAGGCTTCCGGCGGCACCGACCTCAACCCGAACTCCTCGGGCAAGATCGGCGCCGACCCGTACCCGTCGGAGAAATTCAACGTCCTCCAAGGCATCCCGACGCACGAGAGCCTCTACACCCAAGCGGGCGGCAAACGATATCTCTACGACTACCACTACCAGCAAAAAACGGGCCAGAAATCCTACCCCGTCACCGTGAAAAAAACATACGTCCTCACCTGGCAAGTCGAAAAGGACACCGGCGAAGTCGACTCCGCCGGCAATCCGGTCACCACTTGGGAAAGCCAAACGGAAACCCAAGTCGTCACCAAACCCTACAACATCAAGCGCAACTACTCCTACTGGCTCCTCGACAAGCTCCAAGTCTTCGCCATCGACCACGCCGGCATGGGCAACTACGCACTTCCAAACGGGCAAGTCAGCATGTACCCTCTGAACTACAACGCCCCGTCCGTCACCGCCCAGCATTCGGACGGCGTGGACAACGTGCATGTATTCGACCCCGACTACCCGAAGGAAATCGACCTCGGCTCCCAATCTCTCACCGGCGGTCAAAATGAAAAACCAACCGTCCCCGTCGAAGATTGGCTCTCCGACGCCGACGCCAAAGTCCCGAAGATTCAGGTCAAAAACGACGCCTTCACCTTCGACGGCAGCACCCTGATGAGCGACGCCAAAACTGAAGAGAACGGCCCGAATCCATCCGGCATCCCCGCTCCCAGACAGTACGACGATGACGACCACATCCTCTATCTCAGCGGACAAGTCATCGCCACGACCAAGCAAAACTACGCCAATGCCCCGAGCAACGGCACGATCTACTATAGACTCACAGGCTCCACCGTCAACAGCACGTCCTCTGCGCAATCGGCCCCGATCTCCGGCATCAACACGGTCACCGTCCATACGCCGACCGTGTGCTATTGCGACGTTGCCGACGACCAAGATCACAACCAGATGACGGTGCCCGACACCACTCGCCGTTCGCTCATCTTGACGCGAACGTTCCAAGTCTCCGTCCCGACGAACGGCCAGCACCAATCCTTCAAAAACTACGGCAACCGCGACTACGCCGAATACATCCAAGCCCGCCAAGTCTGGTTCCCGTTCGACGTCTACATGGACAAGCAATGGAAAAAAGCCGGGCAATGGCTCACCATCCCGGCGGGTGCCAAATCGTACGAGTTCGAACTCCCGGTCTGGGTCAACGAAGGCGACTACGACGTGAAATTCCGAGCCATCGCCGAAAACAGCCCGATCCCGCCCACGAACACCAACCGCGACAACTCGTTCGAAGAAGACCATGCCAACCTGTCCAACCCGAATCACATTGCGACCAAAGTCATCCCCGTGAAAGTCATCGGCCGCCTGTTCGACTTCAAAATCACAGATGTCGCCGACTACAACTGGGAACTCGTCTTCCGCCCGGCCAAGGGAAGCCGAGACATCCTCCCGAACCGCAGCTACTGGATCGGAGACCAAGACTTCAACGGTGACAAGCGCAACCCAACCGTCGCCCCTCCGTTCGAACTCCCGCTCGGGCCGAATTCCTCACCGCTTGCAGGCTACGGGTACAACGCCGTCAAAACCGGCTATCATTTCAAGTTCGACTTGAAAACCGTCGGCAACATGTACGGCCTCACCGATGGCGTCCGCATCACACCGAGCTTTTCGTTCGTAACGAAGGACGGCAAAACCCGCTATGACAATGTCGACCTCTACTACAGCACCAACTCGCACCCCTTTATCAAAATCGGCTCCCCCGAAGACACCCAGCAACGCCAACTCGTCCTGAACACGCCGCTGCGAAATGTCACGAACCAAGAATTCACCGACACCGCGACATTTCTCTACGACCGCGTCTTCAACGACTTGGGCCGCTCGAAAGCGGGGGACCGAACGCTGTACATCTCCAACTACTCGTACAAAGCTGAAAAGCCAACCGCCATCGGCACCGCTTACTCTTGGCAACTACTCGCAAGCGGAGTCCGTACCTTCATCGGCACGCACAACCCCGACGCGGGCGACGCTGCCCTCGCCAATGCCTCCGTCCAAAAATGGTACGGCGAATACAGCCTCCCCGCCGCCGTAAAAGTCGTGAAGGCAGGAACGGACCTCGCGAACCAAAACTCTCTCGACGACCACTCGCCGATCTGGCTGAAAAACGGCTACATCATCGTCAACTTCAACATCGAAACGATCCAAAACGGCAACACGTCAGCTCCGCACCTCCAATACATCCACGGCCCGCTCGACAACCAATGGCACATGGAGGGCATGCGGTCGAGCTTCACCGACGCAGACGACAACACGTTCCAGATCGCAGACGGCGACGTCCTCTACTACCACGCCGACCAGTCCTCCTACGACGACCTCGGCACCTACGTCCCGCACTAAAAGAAAGAGACACCCGCAACGGGATGTCTCTTTTTTTTCGTCCGACGGCTCCCACCTGTGAAGACCGCTCGGTTCACATCCTCTTGGAGCTGTCCCGGAACCGCGACACAGTTCTGTATGAAGTGCAGTTGAAGAATGCCTTGATTGACCGGTTGCCCGATCAGGAGGTTCGGAGGGTGTGTAAAAGGTTGGCGTAGATGGGCATAAATGAATGACTACGGTGGGAGGGCGGGTCTTTTTTTCATACGAAGAGGTGTACTCGCGCAGAATCTGGTATCATACATATAAGTACCTGATACTAACACCAAGCCAAAACGAACGCATACAGAGAAATGAGGGATTCGAATGTCTCAAGAATCACGAGCGGGCATCACGGCTCTCGGTGTCTACACGCCGGAGCGGGTGTTGAGCAATGCAGACCTGGAGCAAATGGTGGAGACATCCGACGAATGGATCGTCCAACGAACCGGCATGCGGGAGCGCCGAATTGCGGCCCCTGATGAATTTACGAGCGACCTCTGTGTGGCAGCCGTCCAACAGATGATCGAAACCTACAACGTATCTGTCGAGGACGTAGACCTCATCCTCGTCTCCACCACAACCCCGGACTATCCGTTCCCGAGCGTCGCGAGCCAAGTCCAAGCCCAATTGCAAATCCCGAATGCCGGAGCCTTGGACATCAGCGCCGCCTGCGCAGGCTTCGTGTACGCGTTGCACATGGCAAACGGGTTGATCACGTCCGGCTTGCACCGCAAAGTGCTGGTCATCGGCGCGGAGACGCTGTCCAAAGTGGTCAACGCCGAAGACCGCACCACGAGCATCCTGTTCGGCGACGGGGCAGGTGTAGCGCTGGTCGAGTGGGAGGAGCACAACCCGAGTTTCCTCTATTCGCATCTGGGTTCTGAAGGAGCCGGCGGGAAAAGCCTCTACCGCACCGGACTGTCCTCCCGCATGGGGGATCTGGAACTCCTCGGGGACGGCAAGATCGTGCAAAACGGCCGCGAAGTGTTCAAGTGGGCGGTGAACACGATCGTCCGCGACGTACCCCTGTTGGTGGAAAAAGCGGGCCTGTCCTTGGACGACATCGATTGGTTCGTCCCGCACAGCGCCAACTTGCGTATCATTGAAGCCAGCGCGGAACGGTTGAAGTTCCCGATGGAAAAAACGCTGCACAGCTTGGAGTATTTCGGGAACACCTCGTCCGCCACGATTCCTCTCGCCCTGCAACTGGGTCTGCAAGAAGGCAAAATTCAAAACGGCGACACCATCCTGCTCTACGGCTTCGGAGGCGGACTCGTCTACGCCGGGATGGTCTTGCGATGGACGATCTGATGACTGTCAGGCAGGGCTCTTTTTCGACATAAACAAACAAGCTGTTGACGAATGCTGTCTGATTGTGGTAGTATAATAATTTTAAAATTTGACGATTTCCCCCTTCTGTGCTATTATGGGTCACAGAATGCCACCAAGATGGGGGTGCCGTAATGTTCAATATCGGAGACCGTGTTGTGTATCCTATGCATGGCGCCGGCATCATCGAAGCGATCGAAGAGAAGGAATTTCTCGGCCAGACCGAGCGGTATTACATTCTCCGCATGCCGTATGGAGAAATGAAAGTGATGATTCCGGTTTCGAAGATCGACAACTTGAACATTCGAGGGACGATTGAGGAGTCCTCGGTGGATCGGGTGCTGGACATCTTGCGCGAGGAGAAGGAGCGGATGAACGACTCCTGGAACAAGCGCTACCGTGAGAATCTCGACAAACTCAAGGGCGGCGACATCTACCAAGTGGCAGATGTGCTCGGCGAGTTGTTGTACTTCGAACGGGAGAAGGGACTGTCCACCGGCGAGCGCAAAATGTACGACACTGCAAAGCACATCTTGGTCAGCGAGTTGTTGTTGGTCGGCCCGGCCGGCGAAGAAGAACTGGAGCATTTGTTGACTACGCTCTCCAAGAAGGCGTCTTCGTGACGTCTTCTTTTGTTAAATCTTCTTGACAAACTCGGGCATTCGCGTTTCTAGGGCCTCATGATTGTCTATAATGCATGTATGAGGAGGTGACATCCTGTGCTGAAGAGAATCGTGCATCTGTTTTTCGCAGTAATCGGGATCGTGCTCGGGTACCAATTTGCGCCCGAGTTGTTTAGTTGGATTCAGCTTGATTCGAACCCGTTCTCGCATCCGATTTTCGGAGCGGTGTTGGGTGGCTCGTTGTTTATCTTGGCGACGAGTTGGGTTGTCGAGTATGTGGTCAGTTTGATCAAGTGGTGCGAAGAGAAGTTGCTGAAAACCCCGTTTTCCGACGTGTTGGCCGGAGCATTTGGTATGGTGGCCGGTCTTATTATCGCCTATCTGATGGCGCCTGCAATAGCACTCATACCCGTCGTCGGCAGCGTGGTCCAGTTCTTCGCAAGCGTGCTCTTGGCGTACATGGGGTATCGCTTCTTCTTCTCGAAGCGCGAGGACTTCATGAACTTTTTTGCCGGACGTTTCGGTCGGGACAAGGAGAAAGACAAAGACAAGGACAAAAAAGGCGAAGAGAAGCTCCGTCCCGGCGACGCGAAACTTCTCGACACCTCGGTGATCATCGACGGTCGAATTGCCGACATCGTCAAAACCGGCTTCCTCGACGGCGTGCTGATTATCCCGTCGTTCGTCCTTGAAGAGTTGCAACACATCGCCGACTCCTCCGACGTGCTCAAGCGCAACCGTGGACGTCGCGGATTGGACATCTTGAACAAGATTCAAAAGGAACTCAAGATCAAAGTCCAAGTCTTGGAGATCGACTTCGACGACATCTCGGAGGTTGACTCGAAGCTGGTTCGTCTGGCGAAGAACATGTCGGGCAAAGTCGTGACCAACGACTTCAACTTGAACAAAGTCTGCGAGTTGCAAGGCGTCGGGGTGTTGAACATCAACGACCTCGCCAACGCCGTCAAGCCGGTGGTTCTGCCGGGCGAAGAGATCCACGTCCAAGTGATCAAGGACGGCAAGGAATACAACCAAGGCGTCGGCTACCTCGACGACGGCACGATGATCGTCGTCGAAGGCGGCCGCGAATTCATCGGCACGAGATTGGAAGTGCTGGTGACCTCGGTCCTGCAAACCAGCGCGGGCCGGATGATTTTTGCCAAACCGAAAGCGCTGGAGAGAGCGCTGTAAGAGAGAGAACGCCCCGACCGCCAGAGTGCGGACGGGGCGTTTTTTTGCTAGAATTAGAAGAAATTGAGAGATAGTCGCAGGGCGAGGATGGAGGTAAGGGTGCGTGATACACGTAAACACCGGGAATTTGCGGTATGGAGCCAGTCGTTTTTCCGGCGGTGCGGTCGATCTGAGGATGAGGGCCGGTCGGTTGAAGAACGCGGCGACACAACTTGGCGGACGCTGGTCGGGTGAGGCGAGCCGGGCGTTTTTTCAAGCGGTGGAAATTGTCCTGCGCGACTTGGACAAAGCGGCGGGGTTTTTGGAGCAAGCGAACACGGCGATGAACCAGTTGGCGTGGACGATGGAGCAGGTAGAGCGGATCCGCCAGCAGATTCAGAACTTGGAATGGGAGTTGAGTTCGCTCAGCGGGGAGGAGCACCAGCACGAGAGGTCGCAAGTGCGGTCACACATCCGCCAGTTGCAACTCCAAGCGGATACCGAATCCAACCAAGCCGACTACACGGCGGCACAGGCGTTTCACCGCATCCTCGGGGATTTGCATTCGTTGCATTTCTACGACCCGGACAAAAGTTGGTGGCAAGAGGCGCTCGACGGGTTGAAGACGGGCTGGAAAGCGGTTAAAGGGTTTGGGGACGGGGTCGAGGAGGCGATTGTAGATACGGTGGTTGGGATTACGGACGCCATCGTGCACTTGGACAAGACAATGGAGGGCATCGGGAACCTTGTCTTGCATCCAATCGATTCCGGCTCAGCGATCTGGCAGCAGGTCACAGACTCGTGGGAACGCGACGTCACGAACGGGGATGCGTACTCCGGAGGCAAGTGGTGGGGCAATGCAGTAGGACAAATCGTACTCTCCCTCGCCGGAACCAAAGGCGCCGACAAAGTCGCCAAAGGCCTGAAAGCAGCTCAAGCCGGAGAAGTCGTGGAAGAGGCGGCTGTTGCTGCAAAAGCGACTGAGGCAGTTGAAGAAACTTCAAATGTCATTCGGATGGTGGGGGACGAGGAGTTCTATTCTTCATCCAACCTCGCAAAACTTGTCGGTGAATCTGCTCACTCTGATTTGGCGGCTGTCTTAAAGCAACACAACATCCACATGACCCCGGAGGAATTCAAAGTGCTTCGAAACAAACAACTCGAACATCCGGGCGAACTGACAGAAGCTGAATGGGCGACGTTAAAAAAGGTGCGGGAGTCCTTTCCGATCGACCAAGAAACGGTCATGCAAAAGGTCATCACACAAGGCGACGTTTTGAACTACGTTGTAACAAAAAAATATAAAGGTGTTCAAGGGTTTGTTGCACGCTATCAAGACGTCAAGGATATCCCCAATGCATCTGCGTATAAGCAGGAACTTCGATTGGATTACAACAACCCCAATAATCCCTTTGGCGAAAAGTACTATAATAAAGATTGGCAAAACCCATACCTGAATGCAGATGGAACCTTCAAAGAAGGTCCTATTTATGCAATTCGATTCAAGGCATCCAGCCCTGACCGTTACCACATTCCATACATTGAAGATGTGACGAGACTGAAAGAAAGTTGGCCTTGCACGGGAGACGGTTTTTTAGGTGGGGATATGACGATCCCAGAACTAAAAATCGACACTTCTCAAATGAGACCTTTGGAAGGCGGAGACTCGATTTACATAATTGGCGAAGATGGCACAGAAGAGTTGGTTGCGTTCGTCAACGAGTTCGACGAGTGGGAAATTAGTAAAGGGGTACCCAAGATAGGAGATTGAGACGATGAAATACGGGAATTACGCTCTTTATCAAGGCCGTGAGTACAAAGCGGCTCGAGATCAGGATACAATCTTACTCTACTCTAAAGATCCTTGTGATCTGCAACATGGATTTTTTGAAAAGCGTCCAGGGGTCTATACCAAATCGCTGTCATTTCAAGAAGTGGAAACCGTTTATGCGATCTCATACCAAGCTGTATATGGAGGACGCACGTTTCCTGCGAACGAAACGGGAATGGGAAGTATTCTTTTGATGCACTCGGGTTTTGAAGGTTTGGAGGAGGCACTTGAAATGGGGTTCAAAATGGTCGAGCCCGGTGTTTGCGAAAAGGAAGTTCAGCCTGATGAAGTTGAACAACTTATCGAAGTGAAGCGACCAATCTGGGGTTTCACAACAGCCTAAGGGGGCCAAATCTTTTGAAAGTGACCGACCTGTTACAACAAGCCAAAAAAGACCCCGCCCTTCGACCGGAGTTCTACAAAACGCTGTGGGAAGCAGAGTTGTTTTTCATAGGCCAGATCGACAAGACGGACGACACCTACCACTTGTCTTTTTACGAGGCAGGAGGAAAAACACTGCTGCCCTGCTACTCTTCGGAAGAGTTGCTCCGCTCCGTTGTTCCTGAACACGAGCCGAAACTGCTCCTCCCCGTCCGCGAAGTCTTTCCCAACATCGGGTCGGAGATCACCGTCGTACTCAACCCGTTCACCGAACCCTCCAAGGAATTCGACTCCCTCGAACGCCGTGCCTTGGCAGACGGGGTTCTCTTCGACCCACCGGAGCCCTAGGCTCCCTTTTTATTTCCCTACCAATAGACAAATACCGAATTTTGCTGTATGAATAAGGCTAGAATGTCTACGTGAAGGGATGAACCCCACATGCAAACGGAAGTGATCGTCGTCGCAGCCGGAAGCGGAACGCGGATGGGCAGTGCGATGAAAAAACAATACCTGCCCCTCGACGGTGCGCCGATTCTCGTGCGTACCTTGCAGACGTTGGCAGCCTGCCCGACGGTCCACCGGATCGTGCTGGTCGTGGCGGCAGAAGATGTCCCGTATATCTCGGAATTGATCGAAGCCTACCACCTCTCCAAAATCGGCGACGTCGTGGCCGGCGGCCGTGAGCGCCAAGATTCTGTGCGCAACGGCATCGGAGCTCTCCTCCACAACACGGAGATCGCCGCCGTCCACGACGCCGCTCGACCCCTCGTCACCCCTGAGGAAGTCGAAGCGGTCCTCACCGCCGCCAAAATGTTTGGCGCGGCCACGCTCGGCGTCCCTGTCAAAGATACGATCAAACGCGTCGACCAAGGACAAGTCCGCGAAACGCTCCAACGCTCCGACCTCTGGGCCGTCCACACGCCCCAAGCCTTCCGCTGCGAATGGCTTGCCGAAGCGCACATGCGCGCGTGGGAGCAGGACTACACGGGCACAGACGACGCTTCGCTCGTCGAATGGGCCGGCTACCCGGTCTCCATGGTCGAAGGCCTCTACTCCAACCTCAAAGTCACCACGCCGGAAGACCTCGTGATCGCCGAAGCGTTGTGGCGAGCTCGAAAGGGGACTGACAATCAATGATGCGAATCGGTATGGGCTACGACGTCCATGAACTTGTAGAAAACCGCCCGCTGATCCTCGGCGGCATCACCATCCCGCACGAAAAAGGTCTGCTCGGACATTCCGACGCAGACGTGCTCCTCCATGCGGTCAAAGACGCGATCCTCGGCGCCCTCGCGCTCGGCGACATCGGCTTGCATTTTCCCGACACCGACGAGCGTTTCAAAGGCGCCGATTCGGTCAAACTGCTCACCCACGTTTGGAGCCTTGCCACCGAACGCGGATACGTTCTGGGCAACCTCGACTGCGTGATCATGGCCCAACGCCCGAAATTGCGTCCGTACATCGACGAGATGCGCGGCGTTTTGGCGCGTGAGTTGGGAGCCGACCTCGACCAAGTCAACGTAAAAGCGACGACCACCGAGAAACTCGGCTTCGTCGGTCGCGAGGAAGGCATCGCGGCACAGGCGGTCGTTCTGCTTTTCAAAAAGTGATATACTTCATATAGGCATACATGAAATACCGGCACCAAATTGAAAAACGTGGAGGCATGCATCGTGACAGTTCGCTTGAGATACGCACCGAGCCCGACCGGGCACTTACATATCGGCGGAGCGCGTACCGCACTTTTTAACTACTTGTACGCGAAAAAGCACGGCGGGACGTACATCCTGCGCATCGAAGACACCGACCAAAACCGCAACAAGGAAAACGCCGAAGTCGGCTTCATGAACGGTTTCGAATGGCTCGGTCTGCTCTGGGACGAAGGCCCGCGCGTCGGCGGCGAATACGGTCCGTACTCCTGCATGGAGCGCCTCGACATCTACCGCGAATACACCGACAAACTCCTCGCAGAAGGCAAAGCGTACCCCTGCTACTGCTCCGAAGAAGAACTGGAAGCGGAACGCGAAGAACTGAGCGCCAAAGGCGAACTGCCGCGCTACCTCGGCAAGTGCCGCCACCTCACGACCGAGCAAAAAGCGGCGCACGAAGCGGCCGGTCACAAATTCACCATCCGATTCCGCGTGCCGGACGACCATGTCCTGAAATTCCACGACATGATCCGCGGCGAGATTGAATTCGAATCGAACGGCATCGGCGATTTCGTCATCGTCAAGTCGGACGGCATCCCGACCTACAACTTCGCCGTCACCATCGACGACGCGCTGATGAAGATCTCGCACGTCGTGCGCGGCGAAGAGCATCTCTCCAACACCCCGCGCCAATTGCTGATCTACGAAGCGTTCGGCTGGACCCTCCCGGAATTCGCCCACTTGCCGCTGATCTTGAACGAAACCGGCAAAAAGCTCTCCAAGCGCGACGAGTCGATCGTCCAGTTCATCGAGCAATACGAGGAAATGGGCTACCTGCCGGAAGCGATCAACAACTTCCTCGCCCTGCTCGGTTGGTCGCCGGGCGGCGAACAGGAGATGTTCACGATGGACGAGCTGATCGAGCAATTCTCGTTCGAGCGCGTGCAGAAGTCCGGGGCGACGTTCGACTCCGGCAAACTTGCGTGGATGAACGGCCAATACATCAAATCGGCAGACCTCGACCGCATCGTCGACCTCGCGATCCCGTTCTTGCAAAAAGCGGGCTTCCTCGCAGACGACTTTGACCGCGCTTGGGTCACGCAACTTGTCGCCCTCTTCAAAGACGGGTTGACGTCCGTTTCGGAAATGGCCGAGCACGCCGCCCTGTTCTTCGAGACGGAAGTTGCATACGATGAAGAAGCAAAGGCCGTGCTCAGCGAAGAGTCCGTACCGACCGTCCTCGCCGCCTTCCGCGACAAAGCGCAAAACGTGGAGACGTTCAACGCCGAATCGATCCAAGCGGCGCTCAAAGAAGTGCAGAAGGAAACGGGCTTCAAAGGCAAGCAACTGTTCATGCCGGTGCGCGTCGCTGCGACGGGTCATGTTCACGGCCGCGACCTCAACATGACGCTCGCGCTTTTGGGCCGTGAAAAAGTTGTCAACCGTCTGACCCAACTGGTACAATAAAACAGATATAGATCAGGAAAGATCAAGAGCAAGGAAAAGTAACAGCGTACGACCTGCCAGAGAGTTCCCACCAAGACGACAACGTCAAGGCTGGAAGTGGGAACGAGGAGACGACTCTGTGAAATGCGCCTTGTTTTTCGCGGGAGGCAATGCCCGACGCCTGACCTCCGTTATCGGGTCTTGAGCGGGTCGACCCCTATCCAATGGGGAGACCAAGCAGAGTGGAACCACGGTGCGAACAGCCCGTCTCTGACCCTTGGGGTAGAGACGGGCTTTTTTTGACGAATTGGCACGTGCAGTTGGGGAGACAGAGGGGGGAACACCATATGTTTGCAAGGATTCGAGAGGATATACAGACCGTTTTGAAGCACGACCCGGCCGCGCGGAGTACCTTTGAAGTGTTTATGACCTATTCGGGGCTCCATGCAATCTGGTTCCACATCTTGTCACACAAGCTGTGGAGCTGGGGCTGGCGGACACCGGCACGCATGGTGTCGCAAATCGGACGTTGGTTCACCGGCATCGAGATTCATCCCGGTGCCCAGATCGGCCGCCGTCTGTTTATCGACCACGGCATGGGCGTCGTCATCGGCGAGACGGCAATCGTCGGCGATGATTGCACGCTCTACCAAGGCGTCACGCTCGGAGGAACAGGCAAGGAAAAAGGCAAGCGTCACCCGACGCTTGGCAACAACGTCATGGTGGCATCCGGCGCCAAAGTGCTCGGTTCCTTCACCATCGGCGACAACTCGAAGATCGGAGCCGGCTCCGTCGTTCTGCGTGAAGTGCCGCCCAACTCCACCGTCGTGGGGATTCCCGGCAAAGTCATCATGCAAGACGGACGCCGCGTCGACCAATTCGACCAATGCAACATGCCCGACCCCGTCATGGAGATCGTCAAACAGATGCAACAACAGATTGATGATTTGAAGGCGGAAGTGGAAAAACTACAACAGCACCAAGTAAGGGGAGAACAGACCGATGTCCATTCAAGTCTATAACACCCTGTCCAGGCAAAAAGAACCTTTTCAACCGCTCGATGCAAATCAAGTCAAGATGTACGTCTGCGGACCGACGGTCTATAACTTTTTCCACATCGGGAACGCTCGCCCGTTTGTGGTGTTCGACCAAGTGCGCCGCTACCTGAAATACCGTGGCTACAACGTCAAGTACGTCATGAACTTCACCGACGTCGATGACAAGATCATCAAGCGCGGTCTGCAAGAAGGCATCTCGCCGCAGGAAGTCGCCGACAAGTACGTGGAGGCGTTTTTCACCGACGTGGAAGCCTTGCACGTCACCCGCGCCGACGTGTACCCGCGCGTCACCGAAGAGATGAACGAGATCATCGCGATGATTCAAGAATTGGTGGAGACGGGCCACGCGTATGAATCCGGCGGGGATGTGTACTTCTCCGAACGTTCGTTCCCCGAGTACGGCAAGCTCTCCAAACAGACGATGGAAAACCTCGTCGCCGGCGCCCGCGTCGATGTGAACGACAAGAAGCAAAACCCCACCGACTTCGCGCTTTGGAAAGCGGCGAAACCCGGCGAAATCGCGTGGTCGTCTCCGTGGGGCGAGGGTCGTCCGGGCTGGCACATCGAATGCTCGGCGATGATCCGCAAGCACCTCGGCGAGCAGATCGACATCCACGGCGGCGGGGTGGACCTGACCTTCCCACACCATGAGAACGAGATCGCCCAGTCGGAGTCCTGCACGCACAAACCGCTCGCAACCTACTGGATGCACAACGAGTTCCTGAACTTGAACAACGAAAAAATGTCGAAGTCCACCGGCAATTTTTTCACAACCCGTGAGTTGTTGGAGAAGTACGAAGGGGCTGTGCTGCGCTTCTTGCTCCTCTCCGCGCACTACCGCAACCCGGTCAACTTCTCGGAAGAACTGGTCGAGAATGCCCAAAACGGCTTGGATCGCATCCGCGCTTCCTACGCCAACCTCAAACATCGTCTAGAGTCGTCCACGGACGGCGATGCTGAGAAAGTGGATTTGGAACATTTCCGCGCCCAATTTGTGGCGGCGATGGACGATGACTTCAACACGGCAGACGGGATCACCGCCATTTTTGAACTTGCGAGCGATGCCAACAAGTACCTCCGCCAAGAGACCGTAGAGCGGCAGACGCTCCAAGCGTACATGGCGCTTTTTGAAGAACTGATGGGCGTACTGGCGGTGCCCCTCGCCGCTGAGAAAGCGAATTTGGACGCCGAGGTCGAGCAGTTGATCGTCGAGCGCACCGAAGCGCGCGCAAGCAAAAACTGGGCACGAGCGGACGAGATTCGCGACAAGCTGACCGAAATGGGCATCGTGCTCGAAGATACACCGCAAGGGATTCGCTGGAGACGGAAGTGATGGAAATGAACACCGAGAGCGAAAACGCCGCCGTCCGGGGCTTGACACCCATCACGCCCCTTGTGAAAAAACCGCAGGAAATGCCCGGACTACCGCTCGCCTACATGGGCGACGCCGTCTGGGAGATGTTCATCCGCCAGCATTTGCTGTGCAAGGGCGAGATGCAACCGAACCGCTTGCACAAGTATGCGACCCGCTATGTCAAAGCGAAGTCGCAGGCGGACGTGTTGCACTTCCTCTCCGACTCCCTGTCCGAGGAAGAGATGAACGTCGTCAAGCGCGGACGCAATGCCAAGTCCGGGTCTACGCCGAAAAACGGCGACCTGATCGACTACCGCTATGCGACGGGCTTTGAGAGTCTGCTGGGCTACTTGTACCTGCAAGCCCGCTATGACCGTTTGCAGGAACTGGCAACCCACGCGATTCAATGGCTGGAATCCCAAGACAACTAAGAACTCTAGAGGAGACGATACTATGAAAAAATACCCTTCCCAAGCAGCACGCGCGAAAAAAGCAGCAGGTGCCGGCCGCGGTCGTTCCAACGACCGTTTTGCAGGCAAAGCGAAATTTGTACGAGACGCAGGCGGTGAAGAGCGCGAAGAACGCGGCACCCGTGGCGGCGGCCGTGCAGGATTCGACCGTTCCGAGCGTTCGGATCGCCCGGACCGTGGCGAGCGTTTTGAGCGTCGCGGCCCGCGTACCGAAGAAGCGGCCGGCAACCCGAACGAGCAAGTCGAAGGCCGTCACCCGGTTCTCGAAGCACTGAAAGCAAACCGCACGATCAACAAAATCCTCATGACCGAAGGCGCAACCGGCTCGTCCGTCATGGAGATCCTCGCCAAAGCTCGCGCAGCTTCGATCGTCGTGCAAACCGTTCCGAAAAACAAACTCGACCAGATCTCCGAAGGCCGCAACCACCAAGGCGTCATCGCGTACATCGCAGCCAAGGATTATGTAGAGCTCGAAGACATCGTGGAAGCGGCGAACAACTCTCCGCGCCCGGGCCTGATCATCGTGCTCGACGAAATCGAAGACCCGCACAACTTGGGCTCGATCTTGCGTTCGGCTGACGGTGTCGGCGCGCATGGGATCGTCATTCCGAAACGCCGTGCCGTGCCGCTGACCGCAACGGTAGCCAAAGCGTCCGCCGGTGCGATTGAACACATCCCGGTCGCCCGCGTCGCCAACATCTCGCAAGCGATTGAATCTCTGAAAAAAATGGGCTACTGGGTCGTCGGCACCGACGTGGACGGCGAAGCGCTCTACCACCAAGTCGACATGACCGTCCCGACCGTCCTCGTCATCGGCAACGAAGGCAAAGGCCTCGGCGAAGTCGTGAAGAAACGTTGCGACCACCTCGTGCGTCTGCCGATGATCGGACAAGTTCAATCGCTCAACGCAGGTGTTGCGACCGGCATCCTGCTCTATGAAGTGCTCCGCCAGCGCGGCGAAAAGCGCTGACGCAGCCTCGTGATTGATCATGCGAGAAGTCCTCATCGTTGACGGGTACAACATCATCGGGGACTGGCCGGTTCTGCGGGGGCTGAAAGCGCAGAGTCTGGAAGCCGCGCGGGATCTGCTCTTAGACGATCTCAAGGAATACAAAGCGATCACCGGGCGCGAGGTGATCGTTGTCTTCGATGCTCATCTGGCGCGCGGCGGGCAGACGGAGGAGACCGTCGGCGGCGTCCGGTTGTTGTACACCAAAGAGCTCGAAACGGCCGATGAGCTGATCGAGCGGCTGGTGTATGAATATGAACGGCAGAAGGTCCGCCGCCACGTCTATGTGGCGACGAGCGATTACGTCGAGCAACAAGTGACGTTTGGCGGCGGGGCCCTCCGCATCTCGGCACGAGAGTTGCGCATCTACATGCGAGACGCCAAAAAGGAAATCGAAGAGCGGATGAAGGGTTTGACTCCCGGGTCGAACCGACTTGGAAACCATCTTTCGCCCGAAGTTCGAGAAATGTTCGAAAAGTGGAGAAGGAAATGACGGAAGTTAGCAATTGACCCTACTAGATTACATAAAGTATAATAATCTCATTCTCGGCGTCACGCCTAGGTCGGAGGGATGAGAGTTGGCTACCGATGTAACGACAGGTCAATCGCTAGACCTCGAGGTCATGTCCGACGAGGACTTAGTCGAACTCGTCCGACAGGGCGACGACGAAGCGCTTGAGCATCTGATTAACAAATACAAGAACTTCGTGCGCGCGAAAGCACGTTCCTACTTCCTCATCGGAGCGGATCGCGAGGACATCGTCCAAGAGGGTATGATCGGCTTGTACAAGTCGATCCGCGACTTCCGCGATGACAAATTGGCCTCGTTTAAGGCATTCGCCGAACTGTGCATCACTCGGCAGATCATCACCGCAATCAAGACCGCTACCAGACAGAAGCATATCCCCTTGAACTCCTACGTTTCCCTGGACAAGCCGATCTACGACGAAGACTCTGACCGCACTCTCCTCGACGTGATCTGCGGCTCCCGTGTCACCGACCCGGAAGAGCTGATCATCAACCAAGAAGAGTTCGATGACATCGAAGTCCGCATGGGCGAGATTCTGAGCGACTTGGAGCGCAAAGTTCTCATGCTCTATCTCGACGGCCGTTCGTACCAAGAGATTGCCGTTGATTTGAAGCGCCATGTCAAGTCGATTGACAACGCCTTGCAGCGCGTCAAGCGCAAGCTGGAGCGATATCTGGAAGTGCGAAACGTCAATTGAATGAACCACTTGCGTTATGTGAACGGATGCTGTATACTAAGTCTTGTCGGCTGAGGGATGCGGTGCAACTCAGACCCAGCCGATCCTATCGCGGGGTGGAGCAGTTGGCAGCTCGTCGGGCTCATAACCCGAAGGTCGCAGGTTCAAGTCCTGTCCCCGCAACCAACCGTTTTTAGAAGAGGAGAGACGCACGCGTGAGCGTGTGGCTCTCTTTTTTTAAATGTATAGGCTGGCAGATTTGTGGATATCATGCATAAGGTGACAGGTTGACACGGCCTTGTTGATATGCTAATTTAGATAGGTATCCATGTCTTAATGGAATAGTATGTGATAAAGAGCATCCAATAGTAGGAGGTGTCCATAGATGCGCGTGAACGTTACTCTTGCTTGCACCGATTGCAAGCAACGCAACTACATCACCAAGAAAAACAAGAAAAACAATCCGGACCGCATCGAGTTGAAGAAGTTTTGCAAGTTCTGCAACTCTCACACTGCGCACCGCGAAACCCGCTAATGGTGTCGCACTCGGACAAGGGGTGAACACGAATGGCAGGATCTTCTACGGTCGCAACTGAAACCAACGAACGCCGCCCAAACATCTTCAAGCGTACCGGTATGTACTTCAAGGACGCTTGGGGCGAGTTGAAGCGTGTTCGCTGGCCGAATCGCAAAGAGCTGTTGAGTTATACGATGGTCGTACTGGGTACGTGCCTGTTTATGATTCTGCTGATCTTCGCATTTGACCTTGGTGTCAGTTATCTGTTGCGCCTCATCGGTCTGGACAAGTAGTCCCCAGACCGCACACTCACCACACTTAGGGGGGAAGGGCATCCTCGCCCTCGCGTACATGGAACAGTTGGAGAAACGCTGGTATGTCGTCCATACCTATTCTGGTTATGAAAACAAGGTGAAAACGAACCTGGAGAAACGTGTCATCTCCATGGAGATGGAAGACAAGATCTTCCGCGTACTCGTCCCGGTGGAAGAGGAAACGGAAGTCAAGAACGGCAAGCAGAAATCCGTCATGCGGAAGGTCTTCCCGGGCTATGTCCTCGTCGAAATGATTATGACCGATGACTCTTGGTACGTTGTGCGTAATACGCCGGGTGTCACAGGCTTTGTGGGTTCTACGGGCGCCGGTTCCAAGCCGACCCCGCTCATGCCGTCTGAAGTCCGCACCATTCTTAAACAGATGGGCGTGGATGCTGCGGCGCGTAAACCTGTAGACTATACGTTGAAGGAAGCGGTGCGCGTCACAGACGGCCCGTTCGCCAACATCGTAGGTTCTATCGAAGAGATCGACGCCGATCGGGCGAAGCTCAAGGTACTGGTCTCGATGTTCGGACGCGAAACCCCGCTCGAACTTGACTTTGATCAGGTTGAGAAGCTATAATCTACTTCGGTTAAAGTTTGGTCTATCGTGGTCCTGCCATCGTAGACCTGTTTTTAATGAGTGGGAGGGGCAGTTCGTCCCGTTATACCACATCTTTCTAGAAGGAGGTGTCTGTTGTGGCTAAAAAGGTTATGAAACTCGTGAAGCTGCAAATTCCGGCAGCGAAGGCCACCCCTGCACCGCCGGTTGGTCCGGCTCTCGGTCAGGCTGGGGTAAACATCATGGGGTTCTGCAAGGAGTTTAACGCTCGTACCGCAGAACAAGCTGGTCTCATCATCCCGGTAGTTATCACCGTTTATGAAGACCGCTCTTTCACTTTCGAAACCAAAACCCCGCCGGCTGCAGTCCTGCTCAAAAAAGCAGCAGGAATCGAGTCGGGTTCCGGTGAACCGAACAAGAAGAAAGTTGCAACCGTTAAGCGTGACAAGGTCCGTGAAATCGCGGAAACCAAAATGCCTGACCTCAACGCAGCGAATGTTGAATCCGCTATGCGTATGGTCGAAGGTACTGCACGCTCCATGGGCATCATCATCGAAGACTAATCCTCTTCGATGTTCTTCGCGGGTTGGCGGGGTCGTGACTCTGCCAACCCTTATTCGTGGGAGGTTTTTTCTACCGCTATAACCACATGAGGGAGGTAACTTTCAATGCCGAAACAAGGTAAGAAATACGCAGAAGCTGCGAAACTCGTGGACAACGCTGTCCAATACGAAGCAGCAGAAGCAATCGAGCTGGTTAAGAAGACCGCTCGTGCTAAGTTTGACGAAACCGTCGAAGTCGCTTTCCGTCTGGGCGTAGACCCGAAGAAAGCTGACCAACAAATCCGTGGTGCAGTTGTGCTGCCGCACGGCACCGGTAAAACCCAACGCGTCCTCGTCTTTGCAAAAGGCGAGAAAGCGAAGGAAGCGGAAGCAGCAGGCGCTGACTACGTGGGCGAAGAAGACATGATCAACAAAATCAACCAAGGTTGGTTCGATTTTGATGCTGTCGTCGCAACCCCGGACATGATGGCATCTGTTGGTAAGCTCGGTCGTGTACTCGGTCCGAAAGGCCTGATGCCGAACCCGAAAACCGGTACCGTTACCTTCGACGTTACCAAAGCTGTTAACGAGATCAAAGCGGGTAAGATCGAATACCGCGTTGACAAGCAAGGCAACATCCACGCTCCGCTTGGCAAGATCTCTTTTGACAACGATAAACTGCTGGAAAACTACACCACCCTCCTCGATACCCTTGTGAAGGCGAAACCGGCTGCTGCAAAAGGTACCTACCTGCGCAACATCACCGTTTCCTCCACCATGGGCCCGGGCGTGAAAGTAAACCCGCAGAAGTAAGGTTCTTACGAACCAGCAATTTCCGTTTTGACTTTCAAAACCAAGCATGATAAGATATGTCCTGTTGCAACTGAATATGCTGCGACCGTAGACAGCGGGTGCTGAAGCTGAATGGCTTCGCTTAATACCCCGCCGAGGACGAACATTCGATTCACCTTGGTTGTGAAACGTATGCCCTCGTAGTCTCGCTACGAGGGCTTTTGTCTGCGATGACAAGATAACAGGAGGTGTAACGATGAGCATCCGTGAAGAAAAAGTAGCGATCGTATCTGAGATTGCAGAAAAACTGCAAAACTCCGCATCCACGATCATTGCTGACTACCGTGGTCTGACCGTGGCAGAAGTCACCGAACTCCGCAAGACTCTCCGTGAGGCTGGCATCGAGTTCAAGGTTCTCAAGAACACCATGACCCGCCGCGCGGCTGACCAAGTCAACCTGAGCGAGATCAACGAATTCCTCGTAGGCCCGAACGCAATCGCGTTCTCCAACGACGACGTTGTCGCTCCGGCGCGTATCCTCAACGACTTTGCGAAAACGCACAAAGCTCTCGAGCTGAAAGCGGGCATCGTTGAAGGTAAGGTTATCGGTACTTCTGAAGTTCAAGCTCTGGCTGAACTCCCGAACAAAGAGGGTCTCCTCTCCATGCTTCTCTCCGTGCTGCAAGCTCCGATGCGCAACTTCGCATACGCAGTTTCGCAAGTGGCAGAAAAGCAAGAAGCTTAATTCTAAGCTTCGAACCGCGTAACAACAACTACTACAACCTATTAGGAGGTTTTTCTCAATGTCCCACACCGCTGATATCCTTGAAAAGATCAAAGGTATGTCCGTTCTCGAACTGAACGAACTCGTTAAAGCAATCGAAGAAGAATTCGGCGTTTCCGCTGCAGCTCCGGTTGCAGTTGCTGGCGGCGCTGCAGTTGCAGCTGTCGAAGAGCAATCCGAATTCGACGTTATCCTCAACTCCGCTGGTGCTTCCAAAATCAACGTTATCAAAGTCGTTCGCGAACTGACCGGCCTGGGCCTCAAAGAAGCGAAAGAAATCGTTGACAACGCTCCGAAAGCACTGAAAGAAAAGATCTCCAAAGAAGATGCAGAAGCTATGAAAGCTAAGCTTGAAGAAGCAGGCGCATCCGTAGAAGTGAAGTAATTTCGCTTCAGCTTTTGAAAAGAGCACCTGGCCGCTTGCGGTCGGGTGCTTTTTTTTACATACGTGGTACCTACTAGAATAACTGGAAAATGGGTAACCTGAATAAGGTGAGGGAGGGTATGCGCCCGTGAGTGATCACTATTATTCGAACAAACCGACGGTGGAGCATGACCTGCGCACAGTCCGCGTGACGTTGCGCGGTGTGGAGTTGGTGTTCTGGACAGACGCCGGGGTGTTCTCGAAGTCGGGTGTTGATTTTGGCAGTGACTTGTTGATCGAGTCGATGGAGATCCCCGAAGATGCCAGCGTGCTGGATGTCGGGTGTGGATACGGACCGATCGGGTTGTCGGCCGCGAAGTTGGCTGTGCAGGGCCGAGTCACGATGGTTGACATCAACGAACGCGCGGTGGAGTTGGCGCGTCGAAATGCAGAGACCAACGGCATCGCCAACGTGGAAGTACTGGTGAGTGACCGGTATGCGGGCGTGCAAGGACGGCGCTTCGATGTGATCTTGACCAACCCGCCGATTCGGGCCGGAAAGCAAGTGGTGCATTCGATCTTCGAGGGTGCCGTGGAACATCTGACCGAGCGCGGTGAGCTGTGGGTGGTGATTCAAAAGAAGCAAGGCGCGCCGTCAGCGAAGAAACGTCTGGAAGAGCTGTTCGAGAGTGTGGAGGATGTGGCGCGGGATGCCGGGTTCCGGATTTTCCGTTGCAGTGGGCCGCAAACCAACCTTTAGAATCTGTGGCAAGAATTTGTTGACACGCCACATCGGCTGTTGTATAGTTATTTAATGCGTAATCCTATACTGCATTCTCTGTCTTTCCATACAGGTATGGTTTGCAGGAAATCTGGTTACGAATGAATATTACGTGGTTTACCAAGAAATGTGTTTACATAGCGTACTCGCATTTTATTTTTTTGGTATCAAATGTCGACCAAAGGTATGAGGGGTGACAGATTTGAAGGGACAACTAGTGCAATACGGCAAACGGCAACGCAGAACCTATGCGCGCCTCGAAGAAGTATTGGAACTGCCGAACCTGATCGAGATCCAGCAAAAGTCCTATCAATGGTTTCTTGACGAAGGTTTGAAGGAGATGTTCCAAGACATCTCACCGATTCAAGACTTTACGGGGAACCTGGTCCTGGAATTCGTGGATTACAGCCTGGGCGATCCGAAATACTCGGTCGATGAGTCGAAGGAGCGCGACGTAACGTACGCTGCGCCTTTGCGTGTGAAGGTCCGCTTGATCAACCGCGAGACCGGTGAAGTGAAAGAGCAGGAAGTCTTCATGGGTGATTTCCCGCTGATGACAGATACCGGTACATTTATTATCAACGGTGCCGAGCGTGTCATCGTTTCCCAGCTGGTTCGTTCCCCAAGCGTCTACTTCAATACCAAGATCGACAAAAACGGGAAGAAGGCGTACACTGCGACCGTCATCCCGAACCGTGGTGCTTGGTTGGAGTTGGAGACCGACGCGAAGGACATTATCTATGTCCGCATCGACCGTACGCGGAAGATCCCCGTGACGGTGCTTTTGCGCGCATTGGGCTTCTCCACTGACGCTGAGATCCTGAACCTGCTTGGTGAAGACGAGTACCTGCGCAACTCGCTGGACAAAGACAACACCGAGACCACCGAGAAAGCGTTGCTCGAAATCTACGAGCGTCTGCGTCCGGGCGAACCGCCGACGCTGGAGAATGCTCGTAACCTGCTGATTTCCCGCTTCTTCGATCCGAAGCGTTACGACCTCGCAAACGTCGGCCGCTACAAGATCAACAAGAAGTTACATATCAAGAACCGTCTGCTCGGCCAACGCCTGGCTGAGACGCTGATCGATCCGTCGACCGGAGAGATCATCGCAGAGGCGGGGGCTGTCCTCGACCGTCGCTTGCTCGACAAGATCTTGCCGGCGCTTGAGAACAACGCTGTGAACTACGTGGATTACAAGTCCACTTCCGGCGTCGTTGAGGAAGAGAACATCCGTTTGCAGGAGATCAAGATCTTCTCGCCGCGTGAAGACGGCAAAGTGATCAAGGTCACCGGCAATGCCAACGTTGACAAAAACGTGAAGCACATCACGCCGTCCGACATCTTGGCGTCGATCTCGTACTTCATGAACTTGTTGCATGGCGTCGGCAACACCGACGACATCGACCATCTCGGGAACCGTCGTCTGCGCTCGGTCGGTGAATTGCTCACCAACCAGTTCCGCATCGGTCTCTCCCGTATGGAGCGTGTTGTTCGTGAGCGTATGTCCATCCAAGACGCGAACGCGATCACGCCGCAAGCGCTGATCAACATCCGTCCGGTCATCGCTGCGATCAAGGAATTCTTCGGTTCCTCGCAGCTCTCGCAGTTCATGGACCAAACCAACCCGCTGGCGGAACTGACGCACAAACGTCGTCTCTCCGCACTCGGCCCGGGCGGTCTGACCCGTGAGCGCGCAGGCTTTGAAGTTCGTGACGTCCACCACTCTCACTACGGCCGTATGTGCCCGATCGAGACCCCGGAGGGCCCGAACATCGGTCTGATCAACTACCTTTCCACCTATGCGCGGATCAACGAGTACGGCTTCATCGAAACTCCGTACCGCAAAGTAGACCCGGAGAACCAACGCCTCACTGAAGTCGTCCACTACATGACGGCTGACGAAGAGGACAACTACGTAATCGCACAGGCGAATGCAACGACCGATGAACTCCTCACCTTGATCGACCCGCAAGTTGTCGTTCGCTACAAGGAAGAGACCCTGCTGCTCGCGCCGGAGCGCGTCGACTACATCGACGTCTCGCCGCGTCAGGTCGTCTCCGTTGCAACGGCTTGCATCCCGTTCCTTGAGAATGACGATGCCAACCGTGCGCTGATGGGTTCCAACATGCAACGCCAAGCCGTTCCGCTCCTGAAGCCGGCCGCTCCGTTTGTCGGCACCGGGATGGAACACAAAGCAGCCAAGGACTCCGGTTCCACCGTGGTCTCGCGTCACAACGGTCTCGTTGAGCGCGTGGGTGCAAACGAAGTTTGGGTGCGTGAACAGAAAGTGGTCGATGGCCGCCTGATCAACGGCGACCTGCACAAATACAAGCTCCTCAAGTTCACCCGTTCCAACCAAGGGACCTGTATCAACCAGCGTCCGATCGTTCAACAAGGTGAAACCATCACCAAGGGCACGATCATCGCGGACGGTCCGGCGACCGACAACGGGGAACTCGCACTGGGCAAGAACGTCATCGTTGCGTTCATGACCTGGGAAGGTTACAACTACGAGGATGCGATCTTGCTCTCCGAAAAACTGGTGAAGGAAGACGTGTACACGTCCCTCCACATTGAGGAATACGAAGCAGAAGCTCGCGACACCAAGCTCGGACCGGAAGAAATCACCCGCGACATCCCGAACGTTGGCGACGATGCGCTGAAGAACCTCGACGAGCGCGGTATCATCCGCGTGGGTGCCGAGATCGACGCTGGCGACATCCTCGTCGGGAAAGTAACGCCGAAGGGTGTTACCGAACTGACGGCGGAGGAACGCCTCCTGCACGCGATCTTCGGCGAGAAAGCTCGCGAAGTCCGCGACACCTCGTTGCGCGTCCCGCACGGTGGCGCCGGCATCATCGTCGACGTCAAAGTGTTTACCCGCGACAACGGCGACGAATTGCCGCCGGGCGTCAACCAACTTGTGCGCGTCTACATCGCGCAGAAGCGCAAAATCTCCGAAGGTGACAAGATGGCAGGTCGCCATGGTAACAAGGGTGTCGTTGCCCGCATCATGGCTGAAGAAGACATGCCGTTCCTCTCCGACGGCACCCCGGTACAGGTCGTACTGAACCCGCTGGGCGTTCCGTCGCGGATGAACATCGGTCAGGTACTTGAAACCCACTTGGGGATGGCTGCTCGATTCCTCGGCATCCACGTGGCGACGCCGGTCTTCGACGGCGCGCGTGAGTCCGATGTGTTCGACACCTTGGAAGAAGCCGGCCTGCCGCGTGACGGCAAGCAAGTCCTGTACGACGGGCGCACCGGCGATCCGTTTGAAAACCGCGTCACCGTTGGTTGCGTGTACATGTTGAAACTGCACCATCTGGTCGACGATAAAATCCACGCACGCTCCACTGGTCCGTACTCCCTCGTCACCCAGCAGCCGCTCGGTGGTAAGGCACAGTTCGGTGGTCAGCGCTTCGGGGAGATGGAGGTCTGGGCGCTTGAGGCATACGGTGCCGCGTACACCCTCCAAGAGATCCTCACTGTCAAGTCGGACGACGTGGTCGGCCGCGTGAAGACCTACGAAGCGATCGTAAAGGGCGAGAATGTCCCGGAACCTGGTGTTCCGGAATCGTTCAAAGTCTTGATCAAAGAACTGCAATCGCTTGGCATGGACGTCAAGATCCTCTCCGAAGACGAGCAAGAAATCGTCATGCGTGAGAGCGACGAAGAAGACGATTCGGGTGAGAAGCTCAACCTGAATCTGAGCGCGCGTGAAGTCGGCGAAGAGTAAGTACGAAAAGGGAGGTAGGCCCCTTGTTGGACGTCAACAACTTTGAGTACATGAAGATCGGTCTGGCATCCCCGGAGAAGATCCGTTCGTGGTCTCACGGGGAAGTCAAGAAGCCGGAGACGATCAACTACCGGACCCTGAAACCGGAAAAAGAAGGTCTGTTCTGCGAAAAAATCTTCGGACCGACCCGCGACTGGGAATGCCATTGCGGCAAATACAAGCGCGTACGTTACAAGGGTGTAGTTTGCGATCGCTGCGGCGTCGAAGTCACCCGTGCAAAAGTCCGTCGGGAACGGATGGGCCACATTGAACTGGCGGCCCCCGTCTCTCACATCTGGTACTTCAAGGGCATTCCGAGCCGTATGGGCCTCGTGCTCGACATGAGCCCGCGCTCGCTCGAAGAAGTCATCTACTTTGCTTCCTACGTGGTCACCTCTCCGGGTGAAACCCCGCTGGAATACAAGCAACTTCTCTCCGAGAAGGAGTTCCGCTCCTACCGTGAGAAGTACGGCTATGCATTCGAAGCCGGCATGGGTGCAGAAGCGATCAAAAAGCTTCTGCTCCAAGTCGAAGTCGAGAAAGAAGTTGTGCAACTGAAAGAAGAGCTCAAGACCGCACAAGGCCAACGCCGCAACCGTGCGATCAAGCGTCTGGAAGTTATGGAAGCGTTCCGCGCTTCTTCCAACGATCCGTCTTGGATGATCCTCGACGTGCTCCCGGTCATTCCGCCGGAACTGCGTCCGATGGTTCAACTGGACGGGGGTCGTTTCGCAACCTCCGACTTGAACGACCTGTACCGCCGCGTCATCAACCGGAACAACCGTCTGAAGCGCCTGCTCGACCTGGGCGCTCCGGACATCATCGTGCAAAACGAGAAGCGCATGCTGCAAGAAGCGGTCGATGCGCTGATCGACAACGGTCGTCGCGGTCGTCCGGTCACAGGACCGGGGAACCGTCCGCTCAAATCCCTTTCGCACATGCTCAAGGGTAAGCAAGGCCGTTTCCGTCAGAACTTGCTCGGGAAGCGCGTTGACTATTCCGGTCGTTCCGTTATCGTCGTCGGTCCGCACCTGCGTATGTACCAGTGCGGTCTGCCGAAAGAGATGGCGCTTGAACTGTTCAAACCGTTCGTCATGAAGGAGCTCGTCGCCAAAGGTCTCGCACACAACATCAAGTCTGCGAAACGCAAAGTAGAGCGCGTCTCTGCTGAAGTTTGGGACGTTCTCGAAGACGTTATCAAGGAACACCCGGTTCTCTTGAACCGTGCACCAACCCTTCACCGTCTGGGGATTCAAGCGTTCGAGCCGACCCTCGTCGAAGGTCGTGCGATCAAACTGCATCCGCTCGTTTGTACCGCATACAACGCGGACTTTGACGGTGACCAAATGGCCGTCCACGTACCGTTGTCTGCAGAAGCACAAGCGGAAGCACGCCTGCTGATGCTGGCGGCACACAACATCCTCAACCCGAAGGACGGCAAACCGGTCGTTACCCCGACGCAGGACATGGTCCTCGGCTCGTACTACCTGACCATGGACCGTCCGGGTCTCAAGGGCGAAGGTCGCGTCTTCCGTTCCGCGAACGAAGCGATGTTGGCATACGACGAGCGTCAGATTTCTCTGCACACTCGTATCCTCATCCAAGCGAAGGAAGTCAACAAAACGTCCCTCACCGAGAAGCAACAGGGCGCGTACCTGATCACGACCGTTGGTAAGATCGTCTTCAACGAGATCTTCCCGACCGACTTCCCGTTCATCAACCACTCGAAGAACGACAACCTTCTCAAAGGGATGTCCGATGAGTTCTTCGTGTTTGAAAAAGGGCAGGACTTGAAAGCGATCATCGCTGACATCCCGCCGCAAGAAGCGGTCACCAAGAAATTCCTCGGTTCGATCATCGGCGAGTGCTTCCGTATCTACGGCACCACCATGACCTCCGAGATCCTCGACAGAATCAAGCAGCTCGCGTTCAAATACTCGACGCGTGCCGGCATCACGATCTCCGTCGCGGACATCATCGTTCCGGAAGACAAGTACAGAATCCTCGGCGAAGCCGAAGACAAAGTCGAAACCGTTACTCGCCAGTTCCGCCGTGGTCTGATCACCGACGACGAGCGTTACGACCGTGTCATCTCGATCTGGTCGAAAGCCAAGGATGAAATCACCAAAGTGTTGATGGCTTCCTTGGACCGTTACAACCCGATCTACATGATGGCGCACTCCGGGGCGCGCGGTAACGTATCGCAGATCACCCAGCTGGCCGGTATGCGCGGTCTGATGGCGAATCCGTCCGGTCGTATCATCGAGCTCCCGATCAAATCGAACTTCCGCGAAGGCCTCACCGTCCTCGAGTACTTCATCTCGACTCACGGTGCTCGTAAAGGTCTGGCCGATACCGCGCTTCGTACCGCGGACTCCGGTTACTTGACCCGTCGTCTCGTTGACGTTGCGCAAGACGTAATCGTCCGCCAAGACGACTGCGGCACCGACAAAGGTCTGTACGCAGAGGAAATTCGTGACGGCAAGGAAGTTATCGAGGAACTGTTCGACCGCATCGTAGGTCGTGTCGCGTTCCAAAATATCGTCCACCCGCAAACCGGCGAAACGATCGTTCCGCTCAACGAACTGATCGACGAGCAAGCGGGCCGTGACATCATCGAAGCAGGCATCGAGCGCGTTCACATCCGCTCCGTCACGACCTGCCGTACCCAGCACGGCGTTTGCATCAAGTGCTACGGCCGCAACCTGGCAACCGGCAACATGGTCGAGATCGGCGAAGCGGTCGGGATCATCGCGGCACAGTCCATCGGGGAACCGGGAACTCAGCTCACCATGCGTACCTTCCATACCGGGGGCGTTGCCGGCGACGACATCACCCAAGGTTTGCCGCGTATCCAAGAGTTGTTCGAGGCGCGCAACCCGAAAGGCCAAGCGATCATCACCGAAATCGACGGTCGTGTTTCCGAAATCCGCGAAGTCAAAGACAAGCGCGAAATCGAAGTCAGCGGCGAAGCGGAAGTTAAAGTCTATCCGGTACCGTATGGCTCTCGTATCCGCGTTCAAGTCGGCAAAGTGGTCGAAGCGGGCGACGAGTTGACCGAGGGTTCCATCGACCCGAAAGACATGCTGAAAGTCAAAGGCATCCACGGCGTGCAGATGTACCTGCTGCGTGAAGTACAGCGCGTATACCGTCTGCAAGGCGTTGAGATCAATGACAAGCACGTTGAGGTTATGGTTCGTCAGATGCTTCGCAAAGTCCGTATTGCAGACGCAGGGGACACCACGCTTCTGCCGGGCACCTATGTCGATACCTTTGAATTCGAAACGGCGAACCTGCCTGTTCTGTTGAACGGCGGCGAACCGGCTGTTGCCCGTCCGGCACTGCTCGGGATCACCAAGGCGTCCCTGGAGACCGATTCCTTCCTGTCTGCTGCATCCTTCCAAGAGACCACCCGTGTCCTCACCGAAGCTGCAATCAAAGGCAAGGTCGACCGTCTCCTCGGCCTCAAAGAGAACGTCATCATCGGGAAACTGGTACCGGCAGGTACAGGTATGGCCCGTTACCGCAACATCAAGGTCGAAGACGGCACCGAACAGGAGGAGACCGTTGCAGAAGCTGCTTCTGCAGCCGGTTCCTCCGGCGACTTGGATAAAGTCGACCTCGAAACCGTCGAGACGATGGCCGACTAATTCGGTTTTTGTCACAGAATCGTCGTAGTTTGTGGCGCTCTGCACGTGCAGAGCGCCTCTTCTACGGTTACAATTCTACTGAGTGCACGAATTTTTTCAGAAGCACCGTCATATAGTGTTGACTTATCCTAGTTGAGGTGCTACAATCTCGTAGTGTGCCTAACAGTAACAGAAGGTGTTCAAATTAGGGAGGATGGTACCGGAGTGCTAACCCGCATCCGAGAGGCCAACCACGTTGCAGTGGGTCTCAACCAAACAACCAAAGCTATCGAGCAATCGACTGCGGTCGAACTGTTCGTTGCCCATGACGCCGACACGCGAATGACTTCGCGCATCGCCCTGCTTGCTGAAAAGCATCACGTTCCCATCACATGGGTTGAGACGATGAGAGAGCTGGGGATTGCATGCGGTATAGAAGTTGGCGCCGCCACCGCAGCCATCGTCGTACGATAGGTACTGAGAGCTGGGAACCATCTCAGTCGCTCATTTACCTTTTTCATTTGCCGTCTAATGAGCCGCCGGGCTCTGTGGACTTGAAACTTTGAGAAGGAGGTGCAGTTTCATGCCGACAATTAACCAGTTGGTTCGCAAAGGCCGTAAGAGCATCGAAAAGAAATCGACCGCTCCGGCTCTGCAAAAAGGTTACAACAGCTTCGTGAAGGAGCAAACCGATCTGCCGTCCCCGCAAAAACGTGGGGTCTGCACCCGTGTAGGTACCATGACGCCGAAGAAGCCGAACTCCGCGCTGCGTAAGTATGCACGTGTTCGTCTGACCAACGGCATCGAGGTTACCGCGTACATCCCGGGTATCGGGCACAACCTGCAAGAGCACAGCGTCGTTCTCGTTCGCGGCGGTCGTGTAAAAGACCTTCCGGGGGTGCGCTACCACATCGTTCGTGGCGCCCTCGACACCGCAGGCGTTAAAGACCGTAAGCAAGCTCGTTCCAAGTACGGCGCTAAGCGCCCGAAAGTGAAGAAGTAATTCTCTCGGCCTGGCCGAAACAACTTATAGCACTCTTGAAAGGAGGCGAATTGCATGTCGCGTAAAGGTCCTGCTCCGCGCCGTGACGTTCTGCCGGATCCGATTTACGGATCCAAGCTTGTCACCCGCCTGACCAATAAGCTCATGTACGATGGTAAGAAAGGCACCGCTCAAAACGCAGTTTATGGTGCATTTGATCGCATCCGTGAAAAAACCGGTAACGATCCGCTCGAAGTCTTCGAAACCGCTATGAAAAACATCATGCCGGTCCTCGAAGTTAAAGCTCGCCGCGTAGGGGGCGCGAACTACCAAGTTCCGATCGAAGTTCGTCCGGAACGCCGCACCACCCTCGGCATTCGCTGGCTCGTTGACTACTCCCGTAAGCGCAACGAGAAAACCATCGAAGAAAAGCTCGCGAACGAAATCATGGACGCAGCGAACTCCACTGGCGGTTCCGTGAAACGTCGTGAAGATATGCACAAAATGGCGGAAGCGAACAAAGCGTTTGCTCACTACCGCTGGTAGGTTTGGTACGTTGAAGCGCGTTCTCGGATGGATCGTTTCGGTCTGTCCGAACGCCTTTCCTATACCTAATCATTCATCGTAAGAGAGGAGGATGTTATCATGGCACGTCAGTTTCCGTTAGATAAAACGAGAAACATTGGGATCATGGCGCACATCGACGCGGGTAAAACCACGACGACCGAGCGCGTTCTGTTCTACACCGGCCGCGTTCACAAGATCGGTGAAGTTCATGAAGGTGCAGCGACCATGGACTGGATGGTTCAGGAGCAAGAGCGTGGTATCACCATCACCTCTGCTGCTACCACCGCTGAGTGGAAAGGTCATCGAATCAACATCATCGACACGCCGGGTCACGTGGACTTCACCGTAGAGGTTGAACGTTCCCTGCGCGTCCTTGACGGTTCCGTTGGCGTTTTCTGTGCAAAGGGTGGCGTTGAGCCGCAATCCGAGACCGTATGGCGCCAAGCGGACAAGTACAACGTTCCGCGTATCGCTTACGTCAACAAAATGGACATCATCGGCGCTGACTTCGAGCGTTGCGTATCTATGATGCGTGATCGCCTGAAGGCAAACGCTGTTCCGATCCAACTCCCGATCGGCGCAGAAGATCACTTCCTTGGTATGATCGACTTGGTCACCATGGAAGCAATCATCTACACCGACGACCTCGGCAAAACCTCGGAAAAGTCGGAAATTCCGGCTGAATACAAGGAAAAAGCTGACCAATGGCGTACTACGCTCGTTGAGGCTGTTGCAGAACTCGACGAAGAGCTGATGATGAAATACCTCGAAGGTGAAGAATTCACCACCGAGGAAATCAAAAACGCTCTGCGCAAAGGCGTTGTAAACGTACAGATCATCCCGGTTCTTTGCGGTTCTTCCTACAAGAACAAAGGCGTGCAGCCGATGTTGGATGCTGTCGTTGACTATATGCCTGCACCGATCGACGTCCCGGCAATCAAGGGCGTTACCGATGAAGGCCAAGAAACTGAACGTCCGTCTTCTGACTCGGAGCCGTTCGCAGCTCTGGCGTTCAAGATCATGACCGACCCGTACGTCGGCAAACTGTCCTTCTTCCGCGTATACTCCGGCACCATCAACGCAGGTTCTTACGTCCTCAACTCGACCAAGAACAAGCGTGAGCGTATCGGCCGTATCGTTCAGATGCACGCAAACCACCGCGAAGAGATCCAAACCGTCTACTCCGGTGACATTGCAGCAGCTGTAGGTCTGAAGGACACCACCACCGGCGACACTCTGTGCGACGAGAAGAACGTTGTTATCCTCGAGTCCATGGAATTCCCGGAACCGGTTATCTCCCTCTCCCTCGAGCCGAAGACCAAAGCGGACCAGGACAAGCTGGGTATCGCACTGTCCAAGCTCGCAGAGGAAGACCCGACCTTCCGCACCTTTACCGACCAAGAGACTGGCCAAACCATCATCTCCGGTATGGGTGAGCTTCACCTCGAAATCATCGTTGACCGTCTCCAACGCGAGTTCAAAGTTGAAACCAACGTTGGTAAGCCGCAAGTTGCTTACAAAGAGACGATCAAAAAGCACACCAAAATCGAAGGTAAATTCGTACGTCAGTCCGGTGGTAAAGGTCAGTTCGGTCACGTTTGGCTCGAACTCACTCCGCTTGAGCGTGGCGCGGGTTACGTCTTCGAGAACAAGGTTGTTGGTGGTGTAGTTCCGCGCGAATACATCCCGGCAGTCGACAATGGTGTTCAAGAAGCGATGCAAAACGGTATCCTCGCAGGCTTCCCGTTGATCGACATGAAAGTTACCATCATCGATGGTTCCTACCATGACGTCGACTCCTCCGAGATGGCGTTTAAAATCGCTGGTTCCATGGCCCTCAAAGCTGGTGCTCAAAAGGCTGACCCGGTCATCCTTGAGCCGATCATGAAGGTCGAAGTTACCGTTCCGGAAGAGTACATGGGCGACATCATGGGTGACATTAACTCCCGTCGTGGTCGCATCGAAGGTATGGAAGCACGCTCTGGCGCTCAAGTCGTTCGTGGTTTCGTAGCTCTTTCCGAAATGTTCGGTTACGCAACTTCCCTGCGTTCCCGTACCCAAGGCCGCGGCGTTTACTCGATGGAGTTCCATGCATTCGAAGAAGCACCGAAGTCTATTTCGCAAGAAATTATCGCCAAATCCAAAGGCGAATAATTTATAACCTATCTGATATTAGAGGAGTTGACCTACAGTGGCAAAAGCTAAGTTCGAACGCAACAAGCCGCACGTTAACATTGGTACCATCGGTCACGTCGACCATGGTAAAACCACTCTTACCGCAGCAATCACCACCGTTCTGGCAAAAACCGGCGGTGCTCAAGCTATGGACTACGGTTCCATCGACAAAGCTCCGGAAGAGCGCGAACGCGGTATCACCATCAACACCGCTCACGTTGAATACGAAACCGGCGCTCGTCACTACGCTCACGTAGACTGCCCGGGACATGCCGACTATGTTAAAAACATGATCACCGGTGCTGCTCAAATGGACGGCGCAATCCTCGTCGTTTCCGCAGCTGACGGCCCGATGCCGCAAACCCGCGAGCACATCCTGCTCTCTTCCCAAGTAGGCGTTCGTTACATCGTTGTCTTCATGAACAAATGCGACATGGTAGACGATGAAGAACTCCTCGAGCTGGTTGAAATGGAAATCCGTGACCTGCTCACCGAATACGACTTCCCGGGCGATGACATTCCGGTTGTCAAAGGTTCCGCACTGAAAGCTCTCGAAGGCGACGCTGCATGGGAAGGCAAAATCCATGAACTCATGGACGCTGTTGACTCCTACATCCCGCAACCGGAGCGCGAAACCGACAAGCCGTTCCTGATGCCGGTCGAGGACGTATTCACCATCACCGGTCGTGGTACCGTTGCTACCGGTCGTGTTGAGCGTGGCGTTCTGAAAGTCGGCGACGAAGTTGAAATCGTCGGTATCGCAGAAGAAACCAAGAAAACCATCGCTACCGGTATCGAGATGTTCCGCAAACTTCTCGACTCCGCTCAAGCAGGTGACAACATCGGCGCACTGCTGCGCGGTGTTGACCGCTCCAACATCGAGCGCGGTCAAGTTCTCTGCAAGCCGGCTTCCATCAAGCCGCACACCAAGTTCAAGGCAGAAGTTTACGTTCTGACCAAAGACGAAGGTGGCCGTCACACCCCGTTCTTCACCAACTACCGCCCGCAGTTCTACGTTCGTACCACTGACGTAACTGGCGTCGTTTCCCTGCCGGAAGGCACCGAAATGGTAATGCCGGGCGACAACGTTACCGTTGAAGTCGAGCTGATCAACCCGATCGCGCTCGAAGAAGGTACCCGCTTCGCAATCCGCGAAGGCGGCCGCACCGTTGGTGCAGGCGTTGTTGCTTCCATCCTGGCGTAACAACCAGCCTTCAAAAACGAAGGGCGAACTCCTCGGAGTTCGCTCTTTTTTTATATGGAGACTTTTTTATGCGAAGACGTTGACTTTTAGGCTTATGTCCTGTAGAATCATTGGAGTGTCCTACTGATGCCATGACAACGCGCTCGTGTGTTTCATCTTTATAGATTGCTTCTTCCAAGAAGTTCTATGCATAAAAGTGCGAAACACCCGGCTCTGGTGCTTGTGTTTTAGGCTTTCAGGTAGTATACTTTCATATTGTGTGCTGGTGTTTTGACTGCGATGATGCAAGAGGTTGCTGAAGTGCCGGATTCGCCATATGCGGCACCGATCAGGTTAAATTCTTGCGGAGTATGTCCAAGTAAATGGGCGAAAAGGAGGGAATTCATATGGCAAAACAGAAAATCCGCATCCGTTTGAAAGCTTACGATCACAAAATCCTCGACACTTCTGCTGAGAAGATCGTAGATACCGCGAAGCGCTCTGGCGCATCCGTATCGGGTCCGATCCCGCTTCCGACTGAGAAGCAGATCATCACGATCCTGCGTGCTCCGCATAAGTACAAGGACTCTCGTGAGCAATTCGAGATGCGTACGCACAAGCGACTGATTGACATCGTCAATCCGACCCCGCAAACTGTTGACGCACTTATGCGTCTGGACCTGCCGTCCGGCGTTGATATTGAAATCAAGCTGTAATAAATTTTTGACCTCAGGGAGGTGTCACACATGAAAGGTATCTTGGGACGCAAACTCGGCATGACCCAAGTGTTTACCGAAGACGGCAACGTCGTTCCGGTAACGGTCATCGAAGCTGGCCCGAACGTTGTTCTTCAGAAGAAAGACCTGGCGAACGACGGCTACGAAGCAGTCCAGCTCGGTTTTGCAGATAAGAAAAACGTGACCAAGCCGGCATCCGGTCACGCTGCGAAAGCAAACACCACGCCCAAGCGCTACGTTCGCGAACTGCGCGGTGTTGATCTCTCCGCTTACGAAGTCGGTCAAGTTCTCGGCGCAGACGTCTTTGCTGCTGGTGACGAAATCGACGTAACCGGTATTTCCAAGGGTAAGGGCTTTGCTGGTGCGATTAAGCGCCACAACCAATCCCGCGGTCCGATGGCTCACGGTTCCCGTTACCATCGTCGTCCGGGTTCGCTCGGTTCCATCAACCCGGGCCGTGTATTCAAGGGTCAAACCTTGCCGGGCCAAATGGGTGGCGGACGCATCACCGTTCAGAACCTCGAAGTTGTCAAGGTTGATACCGAACGCAACCTGCTTCTTGTAAAAGGCTCTGTACCGGGTCCGAAGAACGCATTCGTAACCGTTAAGACCGCTATCAAGAGCGGCAAATAAATACATTCCTTGAGGAAAGGAGGAGACCCTCATGCCGAAAGTGGCTGTATACAACATCACCGGCGCTCAAGTTGGTGAACTCGAACTGAACGAAACCATCTTTGGTATCACCCCGAACGAACACGTCCTGCATGAAGCAATCGTCATGCAACAAGCGTCCCTGCGTCGTGGTACTCACGATACCAAAGGCCGTTCCGAAGTACGCGGCGGCGGTCGCAAGCCGTGGCGTCAAAAGGGTACTGGTCGCGCTCGTCAAGGCTCGATCCGTGCACCGCAATGGGTAGGTGGCGGTACCGTATTTGGTCCGACCCCGCGCTCCTATGCTTACAAGCTTCCGAAGAAAGTCCGCCGTCTGGCTCTCAAATCTGCGCTCTCTTCCAAAGTGAACGCTAATGAGATCATCGTTCTGGACGCTCTGAGCATTGATGCTCCGAAAACGAAAGAAATGGTGAAGATCCTCTCCAACCTGAAAGTTGAGAAGAAAGCACTGATCGTCTCCCTGGATGCTGATCAGAACCTCGCACTCTCCGCTCGCAACATTCCGGGCGTGAAAGTAGTCGATGCTACCGGTATCAACGTTCTGGATCTGATCCATCACGACGCGCTCGTCATCACCAAAGACGCAGTGGCAAAAGTCGAGGAGGTGTTCGCATAATGACTAAGAACCCGCGCGACATCATCAAGCGCCCGGTCATCACCGAGCGCACCACCGACCTGATGGAAGAAAACAAGTTCGCATTCGAGGTTGACCTCCGCGCGAACAAGACCGAAATCAAGAAAGCGATCGAAGATATCTTCGGCGTAACCGTGGATAAAGTTAACACCCTCCGCGTTCCGTCCAAGAAAAAGCGTGTCGGCCGCCACGTTGGCCGTACTTCCGAGTGGAAAAAGGCAATTGTTACCCTTACCTCGGATTCCAAACCGCTGAACTTCTTCGAAGGCGCTTAATCTAAGACCTTTTAGAAGGAGGGAAACCCATGGGTATCAAGAAGTATAAACCGACTTCGCCGGGTCGCCGCTTCATGTCGGTCCTGACCTACGAAGAACTTACCACCGATAAGCCGGAAAAATCCCTTCTCGAGCCGCTCCATTCCAAGGGTGGCCGAAACAACCAAGGGAGAACCACCGTTCGTCATCAAGGTGGCGGCCACAAGCGCAAGTACCGCATCATTGACTTCAAGCGCACCAAGGACGGCGTTCCGGGTAAAGTCGCTACCATCGAGTACGATCCGAACCGCACCTCGTTCATCGCGCTGATCAACTACGCGGACGGCGAAAAGCGTTACATCCTCGCTCCGGTAGGCCTGAAAGTTGGCGATACCATCCAGTCCGGCACCGACGTTGACATCAAAGTCGGCAACGCACTGCCGCTCGCTAACATTCCGGTTGGTACCATGATCCACAACATCGAACTCAAAGCTGGCAAGGGCGGCCAAATCGCTCGCGCTGCTGGTGCAGAAGCTCAGCTCCTCGCAAAAGAGGGCGAGTACTGCCACGTTCGTCTCGCTTCCGGCGAAGTTCGCCTCATCCGTTCCGAGTGCCGCGCGACCATCGGTCAAGTAGGTAACCTGGACCACGAACTCGTCAACCTTGGTAAAGCTGGTCGTAGCCGTCATCGCGGCGTGCGCCCGACTGTCCGCGGTGTTGTAATGAACCCGAACGATCACCCGCATGGTGGTGGTGAAGGCCGCGCTCCGATCGGTCGTAAGTCTCCGATGTCTCCGTGGGGTAAACCGACTCTCGGTAAGAAAACCCGCAAGAAGAAGAAGGCTTCTGACAAGTTCATCGTTCGTCGTCGTAAGAAGTAATCTCTCCATTGCATAAGGAAGGGAGGTTCCCGCATGTCTCGTTCGCTTAAGAAAGGCCCGTTCGTGGATGATCACCTCATGAAGAAAGTTGAGGATCAAAACGCTGCTGGTGACAAGAAGGTCATCAAGACCTGGTCCCGCCGTTCCACGATCTTCCCGCAATTCATCGGCCACACCTTTGCAGTGTACGATGGTCGTAAGCACGTTCCGGTGTACGTCACCGAGGACATGGTAGGCCACAAGCTGGGTGAATTCGCTCCGACTCGTACCTACAAAGGTCACGGAGCTGACGAAAAAACGTCTCGCCGTTAGTTTTTTATATGATCGGTAGAGAGGAGGTTATTACATGCAAGCGAAAGCAGTCGCTCGTTACGTGCGTATCGCACCGCGTAAAGTTCGCCTGGTCGTGGATCTGATTCGCGGCAAGAAAGCTTCGGAAGCTCTGTCTATCCTGAAGTTCACCCCGAAAGCTGCATCCCCGGTTGTTGAAAAGGTTCTGAACTCCGCTCTTGCGAACGCAGACCACAACTTCAACCTGGACCTCGAGAACCTGTACGTCACCGAAGTATTCGTTGACCAAGGTCCGACCCTGAAGCGTTTCCGCCCGCGTGCTCAAGGCCGTGCGTTCCGTATTCACAAGCGTACCAGCCACATCACCGTGGTACTCGGCGAAAAAACCACCAAGTAATCAAGAAGGAGGGATAAAAGGATGGGACAAAAGGTTAATCCCGTAGGCCTTCGCGTTGGTATTATCCGCGATTGGGAATCCAAGTGGTTCGCTAACAAGAAGGAATACACCGAACTTTTGCATGAAGACATCAAAGTTCGCGAATACGTTCTGAACCGTCTGAAGGACGCTTCTGTTTCCACCGTGGAAATCGAACGCGCAGCGAACCGCATCAACGTGAACATCCACACTGCGAAACCGGGCATGGTTATCGGTAAGGGCGGCGCTGAGGTTGATAACCTCCGCAACACGCTTTCTCAAATGACCGGCAAGCGCGTTCACCTGAACATCTCTGAGATCAAGACTCCGGATCTCAACGCAGCACTGGTAGCGGTCAACATCGCTCAGCAACTTGAGCGCCGTATCGCGTTCCGTCGTGCAATGAAACAATCGATCCAACGCACCATGCGTGTAGGTGCAAAAGGGATCAAAGTTCAAGTCTCCGGCCGTGTTGGTGGCGCTGAGATCGCTCGTACCGAAGGTTACTCCGAAGGTACCGTTCCGCTCCACACCCTCCGTGCAGACATTGACTACGCTACCGCAGAGGCACACACCACCTATGGCCGTATCGGCGTAAAGGTATGGATCTACCGTGGTGAAGTCCTGCCGACTCGCAGCGCTAAGAAAGAAGCTGCTGAAGAAGGAGGTAAGTAATCCATGTTGCTCCCGAAGCGCGTAAAACATCGTAAAGAACACCGTGGTACTATGGCTGGTCGCACCAAAGGCGGCGAGTCTGTAGCATTCGGCGAATACGGTCTGCAAGCACTCGAACCGGCTTGGGTTACCAACCGCCAGATCGAAGCAGCTCGTATCGCGATGACCCGTTACATCAAACGTGGCGGTAAAGTATGGATCAAGATCTTCCCGTCCAAACCGGTAACTGCTAAACCGGCTGAAACCCGTATGGGTGCTGGTAAAGGTTCCCCGGAGAAATGGGTAGCTGTTGTTAAGCCGGGCCGTGTTATGTTCGAACTGGCTGGCGTCTCTGAAGAAATTGCTCGTGAGGCAATGCGCCTTGCAATGCACAAACTGCCGATCAAGTGCAAGTTTGTAAAACGTGAAGAAGTGGGTGGTGAGGCAGATGAAAGCTAATGACATCCGTAACTTGTCCACCGTCGAGATCGAAACGCAAGTGAACGAACTCAAGGATGAGCTTTTCAACCTGCGCTTCCAGCTGGCAACGGGTCAACTCGACAATCCGATGCGCATTCGTGAAGTGCGCAAAGATATCGCTCGTGCGAAGACGATCCTCCGCGAGCGTGAACTGGGCATCGGCTAAATCTCTGACTCTCAGTGGAAGGAAGGAGGAACACAGATGAGCGATCGTAACTACCGTAAAGTTCGTACCGGTAAAGTCGTTTCGGACAAGATGGACAAAACAATCGTTGTAGCTATCGAAGAGCAAAAGAAACACCCGCTCTACGGGAAGCTCGTCATCGTAACCAAGAAATTCAAGGCTCACGATGAGAACAACACCGCAAAAATCGGTGATGTTGTTAAGATCATGGAAACCCGCCCGCTGTCCAAAGACAAGCGCTGGCGCCTGGTTGAAGTCGTAGAGGAAGCAATCATCCTCTAATCGTATAGATCGGTTCCCCAAGCTCAATCTGAAGGGAGGTACCAAACGTGATTCAACCGCAATCTCGTCTGGTCGTAGCAGACAACTCTGGCGCGAAGGAAATCATGTGCTTCCGCGTGCTCGGTGGTTCTAACCGCAAGAGCGCGAACATCGGCGACATCATCATCGCTTCGGTGAAAAGCGCAACGCCCGGAGGCGTTGTCAAGAAGGGTGACGTCGTAAAGGCTGTCATCGTTCGTTCCAAGTCTGGCGCTCGTCGCAAAGATGGCACGTACATCCGTTTCGACGAAAACGCAGCTGTCATCATCAAAGAAGACAAGTCCCCGCGCGGTACCCGTATCTTCGGTCCGGTTGCTCGTGAACTGCGCGACAAGGACTTCATGAAGATCCTTTCTCTCGCACCGGAAGTTCTCTAAAGTCGGTAACGAAAACACCTGAGGAGGTGTAGCAGCTCCATGGCAAAAGCAAAATTGCACGTGAAAAAAGGTGACAACGTCATCGTCATTACGGGCAAGGACAAAGGCAAGAAGGGCACGATCCTCGAAGCCTACCCGTCTGAAGGCCGAGTTCTGGTCGAAGGTGTGAACATTGTGAAGCGTCACACCAAGCCGAACCAGGTCAACCCGCAAGGCGGCATCGTTGAGAAGGAAGCACCGATCCAAGCTTCCAACGTCATGATCGTCGATCCGAAGACCGGTACCGCAACTCGCGTCGGTAAAAAGATCCTCGCTGACGGCTCCAAAGTCCGTTATGCGAAAAAGTCCGGCGAATCCCTCGATAAGTAATCTCGCAAGAAAGGAGGAAAATCCTCGTGGCTCGTATGCAAGAGTTTTACAAAGGTGAAGTTGTTCCGGCTCTCATGAACAAGTTCGAATACAAGTCCGTGATGCAAGTTCCGAAGCTTGATAAGATCGTTATCAACATGGGTCTTGGTGAAGCTGTCGCAAACGCGAAAGTCCTCGACTCCGCTGTTGAAGACCTTCAGCTGATCTCCGGTCAAAAGCCGGTTGTCACCAAGGCAAAGAAATCGATCGCAGGCTTCAAAATCCGTGAAGGCATGCCGATCGGTGCAAAAGTTACCCTCCGTGGTGACCGTATGTACCACTTCCTCGACAAGCTCTTCAACGTCGCACTCCCGCGCGTTCGTGACTTCCGCGGTATCTCTCCGAAAGCGTTCGACGGCCGTGGCAACTACACCCTCGGTCTGAAAGAACAGCTGATCTTCCCGGAAGTGGAGTACGATAAAATTGATAAAGTTCGCGGTATGGACATCATCTTCGTTACCACCGCGAAAACCGACGAAGAAGCTCGTGAGTTCCTGCGACTGATGGGCGCTCCGTTCCGTCAAGCCTAATTTCCGCAAACAAAGAACAGGAGGTATGGACATTGGCACGTAAAGCAATGGTTGTCAAGCAACAACGTACGCCCAAGTTCAGCACCCGTGCATATACTCGTTGCCGTGTGTGCGGTCGTCCGCACTCGGTTTTGCGGAAGTTCGGCATCTGCCGGATCTGCTTCCGCGAACTCGCTTACAAAGGCCAGCTGCCGGGCGTTAAGAAGGCAAGCTGGTAATCGATAGAACGTTAGGGAAGGAGGTACTTTCACAATGGTTATGACTGACCCGATCGCTGATATGCTGACCCGTATCCGGAACGCGAACACCGTGGGCCACGAAAAAGTTGAGATCCCGGGTTCCAACCTGAAGAAAGCAGTCGCTGAGATCCTCAAAGCTGAGGGTTTCATCCGTGACGCTGAATTCATTCCGGACAACAAGCAAGGCGTTATCCGCGTATTCCTCAAGTACGGTGCGAACCAAGAGCGTGTCATCACCGGCCTGAAGCGCATCTCGAAGCCGGGCCTGCGCGTTTACGCTAAATCGACCGAACTCCCGCGCGTACTGGGCGGCCTGGGGATCGCGATCCTCTCCACCTCGCAAGGGATCCTCACCGACAAAGAAGCTCGCAAAGCTCAAGTCGGTGGCGAAGTTCTCGCATACGTTTGGTAATAAACTGTCTCAAAGAATGGAGGTGTAACTGTGTCTCGTATCGGTAAGAAAGTAATCGCACTCCCGGAAGGCGTTGAGTACAACAACAACGCTAACGTGATCACCGTCAAAGGTCCGAAAGGCACCTTGACCCGCGAATTCCATAAAGACATGATCATCAAGCAGGAAGAGGGCAGCCTCGTCGTTGAACGTCCGTCCGACAACAAACTGCACCGTTCCCTGCACGGCACCACCCGTACCGTTCTCAGCAACATGGTCGAAGGCGTAACCAAGGGCTTCGAGAAAAACCTCGAACTCGTGGGCGTCGGTTACCGTGCAGCGAAGTCCGGCACCAAGCTGACCCTGTCCCTCGGTTTCTCTCACCCGGTTGAGATCGAGCCGGAAGCAGGCATCGAATTCGATGTCCCGGCTGTGACCAAGATCGTGATCAAAGGGATCAACAAGGAACAAGTTGGTCAAGTAGCAGCGAAGATCCGCTCCCTGCGCGAACCGGAGCCGTACAAAGGCAAAGGTGTTAAGTACGAGGGCGAAGTTATTCGTCGCAAAGTCGGTAAAACCGGTAAGAAGTAATAAACACCATGCATCGGTAGCATGAAGGGAGTGAAAACTCGATGATCACCAAAGGTGACAAGAATAAAGCTCGTAAACGTCGTCACGTCCGTGTACGCCGTAAAGTTGAGGGTACTGCAGCTCGCCCGCGTCTGAACGTATTCCGTTCGACCAAGCACATCTACGCTCAACTGATCGACGATGCAACGGGTGCTACCTTGGCTTCTGCTTCCACCGTTGATCCGGAACTCAAAGGTTCCGTTGAACACGGCGGCAACATCGACGCTGCTCAAAAGGTCGGCGCTCTGGTTGCAAAACGCGCGATTGAAAAAGGCGTTAAAGAAGTAGTATTCGACCGCGGAGGTTACCTCTACCACGGCCGTATCCAAGCACTCGCTGACGCAGCTCGTGAAGCTGGTCTTGAATTCTAATTTTCGCAAGAAGGAGGGAAAACTCAGTGCGTATCGATCCGAACTCTCTCGAACTGTCTGAAAAAGTCGTTGCGATTAACCGCGTAGCGAAAGTCGTTAAAGGCGGTCGTCGCTTCAGCTTCTCCGCACTTGTCATCGTTGGCGATGGCAATGGCTACGTAGGCGCTGGTCTCGGCAAAGCTGCTGAGGTGCCGGATGCAATCCGCAAAGGCATCGACGATGCTAAGAAAAACCTTGTGTACGTACCGCTCGTTGGTACGACCGTACCGCACCAAATCCTTGGCAAGTTCGGCGCAGGCGAAGTCCTGATCAAGCCGGCTAAAGAAGGTACTGGTGTTATCGCAGGCGGCCCGGCTCGTGCAGTCCTCGAGCTCGCAGGCGTCAAGGATATCGTTACCAAATCTCTCGGTTCTTCCAACTCCATGAACATGGTTCACGCAACCATCGACGGTCTGAAGCGCCTGAAGCGCCCGGAAGACGTTGCTAAGCTGCGTGGTAAGACGCTGGAAGAAATCCTGGGTTAAGGAGGGGAAATTACAATGGCGAAATTGGAAATCACCCTCAAGAAGTCCCCGATCGGCCGTCCGGAAGATCAAAAGGTTACCGTTACGACCCTGGGTCTGCGCAAGCTGAACCAAACCGTGGTCCACAACGATACCCCGCAGATCCGCGGCATGATCAAGAAAGTCTCTCACCTCGTAGAGACCAAAGAACTCGAAGCATAAGAACGTACTATATAATAGAGGAGGTGCTATCTCCATGAAACTGCATGAACTCAAGCCTGCAGCTGGTTCCAAGCACACCCGCAAGCGCCTGGGTCGCGGTATCGGTTCCGGTACCGGCAAGACCTCCGGTAAAGGTCACAAAGGTCAAAACGCTCGCTCCGGCGGTGGCGTCCGACTCGGTTTCGAGGGCGGTCAAACTCCGTTGTTCCGTCGTCTTCCGAAGCGCGGCTTTAACAACTCCGTGTTCGCTACCGAACTCGTAGAAGTGAACGTCTCCAAACTGAACAAGTTTGAAGCGGGCACCGTTGTTACCCCGGAACTGCTCAAAGAAGCTAAGGTCATCAAGTCGCTCAAAGACGGCGTGAAGATCCTGGGCAACGGCGACATCACCGTAGCTCTTACCGTTCAAGCAAGTGGCTTCTCCAAGTCTGCTATCGAGAAGATCGAAGCAGCTGGCGGTAAGGCTGAGGTGATCTAATGTTCGCGGCGATCTCGAACATCTGGAAAGTCTCCGATCTTCGTAACCGGATTCTCTTCACTCTGCTGATGATCTTGGTCTTCAGGATCGGGAGCTATATCCCGGTCCCGAACGTCAACGCGAAGGTACTGGCGGACGCGGCAACAGCCAGCAATCCATTGTTTGGGATGTTGAACACGTTCTCCGGGGGTGCCCTTCAGAACTACTCCATCTTCGCGATGAGTATCACCCCCTACATCACGGCATCGATCATCGTGCAACTTCTCGCAATGGGAGTTATCCCAAAGTTTGAGGAGTGGCAAAAAGAGGGGGAGGCTGGCCGTAAGAGATTGGCGCAAATCACTCGATACGGGACGATCGTGCTCGGGTTGATCCAAGCTTTCGGTCTCACGGTAACGTTCAGCCGGACAGTCGCCGGACTTCTGGTCGACACCAGCTGGACTTCGTACGCGCTGATCACGATCACGCTGACGGCGGGTACGGCTTTCTTGATGTGGCTCGGTGAGCAAATCACCGACAAAGGGATCGGCAACGGGATTTCGATCATTATCTTCGCCGGCATCATCGCAGGTGTAGAGCGCGGGGCGCGCCAAATCTATGCAGGCTGGTTCACAGCTGATGCACCGATTGGGATGGCTCTCGTGAAACTCGCCTTGCTGATCGTCGGCGTCGTGCTGATCATTGCAGCGATTGTGTTCATCTACCAAGGTGTACGCCGAGTTCCGGTTCAGTACGCCAAGCGCGTAGTCGGCCGGAAGCAATACGGTGGTCAATCGACGCACATCCCGCTTAAAGTAAATGCTTCTGGGGTTATCCCGGTCATCTTCGCTTCTTCGCTCCTGACGTTCCCGATGACGATCGCGCAGTTTCTGCCGAAAAGCGGGGCAACCGACTGGATCAAAGCGAACTTGGCTGCTGGTCATCCCCTGTACGTCTCTCTCGAAGTGTTGCTGATCGTCTTCTTCACGTACTTCTATACGTTTGTACAGATTAATCCGTCTCAAATGGCAGATGGCATGAAGAAAAACGGCGGCTTCATTCCGGGGATCCGTCCTGGGAAACCGACGGAGATGTTTATCACTCGGGTCATGAACCGCATCACCCTCGCAGGGGCAGTATTCCTCGCTGCGATTGCGGCGTTGCCGGTCATTTTCATGAATGTATCCGGATTGAATATGTATTTCGGAGGCACTGGTCTTCTGATTGTAGTCGGGGTTGCACTGGAAACGATGAAACAAGTCGAAAGCCAGCTCTTGCAGCGCCACTACAAAGGTTTTATCCGGAGCCGATAATGGATAGAATCCATGGAGGGATGAAGGAATGCAAGTCATCTTTATGGGTCTTCCCGGTGCAGGTAAAGGGACTCAAGCAGAGCGCATTGTAGCCGAGTTTGAGATCCCGCACATCTCCACTGGAGACATGTTCCGGGCGGCTATTGCAGAATCTACTCCTCTTGGGCTTAAAGCTAAATCTTTCATTGATCAGGGGCTGCTGGTTCCTGATGAAGTGACCATCGGGATCGTGCGTGACCGTGTTCAAAAGCCGGACGCTGTAAAAGGTTTCCTGCTTGACGGATTCCCGCGCACCCTGGCACAAGCGGAAGCATTGGATGCACTGCTGAGCGACCTCGGTCGCAAGATCGACGTCGTCATCAACATGCACGTGAAGCGTGAAAACTTGCTGGCGAGATTGACAGGTCGTCGGATCTGCAAGTCCTGTGGAGCTACGTATCATGTCGTGTTCAACCCTCCGGCAACGGAAGGTCAATGCGACAAATGTGGCGGTGAACTGTTCCAACGTTCGGACGATACCGAAGATGTGGTAGCGACGCGATTGGATGTGAACATCAAGCAGTCGGAACCGATCCTGGCTCACTACGACGGGAAGGAACTGCTGCGTACGATTGATGGTGAACAGTCCATCGATGAGGTCTACAGCCAAATCTCTTCCATTCTACGAGGTGTAGAATGATCGTCAGTAAGTCCAAGGTAGAGTTGGATCTGATGCGCGATGCCGGAAGGATCGTGGCGTTGACTCACAAGGAGTTGCAACAGGCACTTCGACCGGGGATTACCACGAAGGAGCTTGACCAGATTGCAGATGACTTCATTCGCAAACAAGGTGCGCTTCCTTCCTTCAAGGGATACCATGGGTATCCGGCTTCCATCTGTGCTTCTGTGAATGATGAGTTGGTACACGGCATTCCGGGGGATCGCGTGCTCGACGAGGGAGACATCATCTCCATCGACATCGGGGCGCATATCCACGGATTCCATGGTGACTCAGCTTGGACCTGGGGCGTCGGCGAAATCAGCGAGACCGCTCGGAAGTTGCTCGACGTGACGGAACAGTCTCTTGCACAAGGGATTGATCAAGCACGCGACGGCAACCGGCTCTCCGATATCGGCCACGCCGTCCAGACCTATGTAGAAGCGAACGGCTTTTCGGTCGTCCGTGAATACGTAGGCCATGGCATCGGGCAAAAGATGCACGAAGACCCGTCTATCCCCAACTATGGCCCTTCTGGGCGCGGGCCTCGGCTTGCGACGGGTATGACGCTGGCGATTGAACCGATGGTGAACGTCGGCAGCAGCAAGACCCGCACCCTCCAAGACAACTGGACAGTTGTTACAGCGGACGGCTCCCTCGCAGCCCACTTTGAACACACGGTGGCTGTGACGGAAGACGGCCCGGAGATACTCACCAAGGCATAATTGGGTGACGAGACTAACAGATGAAGTCCGAAAGGGAGTGAACCAGGTGGCGAAAGACGATGTCATCGAAGTGGAAGGGAAAGTAATTGAACCCCTCCCGAACGCAATGTTCCGTGTGGAGCTGGAGAACGGTCATAAAGTGCTCGCACACGTATCTGGCAAGATCCGGATGCACTACATCCGAATTCTACCGGGGGACCGTGTGACCGTTGAGTTGTCTCCGTACGACCTGACGCGCGGACGGATCACCTACCGCTACAAATAAGGACTTACGGATAGGAGGAAATCGCGATGAAAGTACGGCCGTCTGTAAAACCGATTTGCGAAAAATGCAAGATCATTCGTCGCAAAGGTGCCGTTATGGTTATCTGCGAAAACCCGAAACACAAGCAAAAACAAGGTTAATCCGCAACTTGCGCTGCGGCTGCCGCTCGTTGTTTTTCATAAATCATACTGATTCAAACACTCGGGAGGTGTAATCAAGAACATGGCACGTATTGCTGGTATCGACATTCCGCGCGACAAGCGCGTCGAGATCTCTCTGACTTACATCTTCGGCATTGGCCGTAAGACCGCCAACCAAATCCTCGAAGCAACCGGCGTCAACAAAGACGCTCGCGTCAAGGATCTGTCCGAAGAAGAAGTAAACAAACTGCGTGAGTACATCGACAAAACCGTTAAGGTTGAAGGTGACCTCCGCCGTGAAATCGCCCTGAACATCAAGCGCCTCATCGAGATCGGTTCCTACCGTGGGATCCGTCATCGCCGTGGTCTTCCGGTTCGTGGCCAACGCACCAAGACCAACGCTCGTACTCGTAAGGGTCCGCGCCGCACTGTAGCAGGTAAGAAGAAATAATAAGGGGGGAAATTTAGCAAATGGCAAAAGTCAAAGCACGTGGTAAAGTCGCTACCCGTACGAAACGCCGCGACCGTAAAAACGTCGAAGTTGGCGTTGCGCACATCAAGTCGACTTTCAACAACACCATCGTCACCATCACTGACTTGCAAGGCAACGCGATTTCCTGGGCAACCGCCGGCGGTTCCGGTTTCAAAGGTTCCCGTAAATCGACTCCGTTCGCTGCGCAACTCGCTGCTGAAACCGCTGCGAAAGCTGCGATGGAACACGGCATGAAGTCCTGCGAAGTCTTTGTAAAAGGTCCGGGCGCAGGTCGTGAAGCTGCGATTCGTTCCCTGCAAGCAGCAGGTCTCGAAGTTTCCATGATCAAGGACGTAACCCCGATCCCGCACAACGGTTGCCGTCCGCCGAAGCGCCGCCGCGTGTAATTGCGCGGGCGCTTCGCCCATCTTTTCGACCGGAAACTTTAGGTACGAGAGTATAATCCTAACAGGAGGTGTCAAAACTAGAATGGCAAGATACACCGGTTCTGTATGCCGTCTCTGCCGCCGTGAAGGTGTGAAACTCTACCTGAAAGGCGAGCGCTGCTACACCGAAAAATGTGCCATCGACCGTCGTGCGTATGCACCGGGTCAACATGGCGCTGCTTCGGCTCGCAAGAAAGTTTCCGAATACGGCACCCAGTTGCGCGAGAAGCAAAAAGCTCGCCGCGTCTATGGCGTTTTGGAAAAACAATTCCGTGGTTACTACGAAGAAGCTTCCCGCCGCAAAGGGATTACGGGTGAAACGCTGCTTCAGATCCTCGAAAGCCGTCTGGACAACGTTGTGTACCGTCTGGGCTTCGCTGCTTCCCGTCCGGAAGCTCGTCAGCTCGTGAAGCACGGTCACTTCCTCGTGAACGGCAAACGCGTAGACATTCCGTCCTTCTTGACCAATGTCGGCGACGTTATCTCGTTCGCTGAGAAGTCCCTCGAGTCCCCGCGCGTGAAGGAACTCGTTGAAGCTGCTGAATCCAAAGCAGTTGTGACCTGGTTCGAGAGAGACCTGAACACCAAGTCTGCGCGTATCGTTCGCGTACCGGCACGTGACGAGATCGACGTTCCTGTTGCAGAACAAATGATCGTCGAACTTTACTCCCGCTAAGATTTGAGTGACTCGGCAGATCTTCACCCTCAAAGCCTTGGTCTCACACCAGATTGTTCGAGTTGTCGTGAAGGAGGGTTACGTGCATGATTGAAATTGAAAAGCCGAGAATTGAGACTGTCGAAATCAACGAAAACGGTTCGTACGGAAAATTCGTGGTGGAACCGCTGGAGCGAGGTTACGGGACCACCCTCGGGAACTCGCTGCGGCGTATTCTGCTGTCGTCCCTGCCGGGCGCAGCAGCTACTACCGTGAAGATCGAAGGCGTTCTTCATGAATTCTCCACCGTTCCGGGCGTTGTCGAAGACACCACTGAGATCATCCTCAATCTCAAACGGCTTTCGCTGAAGATCCATTCCGACGAGGAAAAAACGCTGACGATCGACGCTGAAGGTCCGGGCGTCGTAACGGCTGCCGACATCCGTGTGGATTCCGATGTTGACGTGCTCAACCCGGATCTCCACATCGCGACTCTGGCCGATGGCGCTCGCCTCTTCATGGAGATTACGGCGAACGGTGGACGTGGTTATGTCCCGGCTGACCGTAATAAGAGAGAAGACATGGAGATCGGCGTCATTCCGATTGACTCCATCTACACGCCGATCGAACGCGTGAACTACACCGTAGAGAATACCCGCGTCGGACAGGTAACCAACTATGACAAGCTAACTCTCGAAGTCTGGACCGATGGGAGCATTCGTCCTGATGAAGCAGTCAGCCTGGGTGCAAAAATCCTGACGGAACACCTGATGTTGTTTGTTGGCCTGACCGATAAAGTTCGCGATACGGAAATCATGATCGAGAAGGAAGACGACAAGAAAGAAAAAGTCCTCGAGATGACCATCGAGGAGCTGGAACTTTCCGTCCGATCCTACAACTGCTTGAAGCGCGCCGGTATCAACACGGTACAAGAGCTGTGCTCCAAGACGGAAGAAGAGATGATGAAAGTCCGTAACCTCGGACGTAAATCTCTCGAGGAAGTGCAAGAAAAACTGCAGGACCTCGGTCTCTCACTCCGACAAGAAGACTAAAGAAGGAGGGAAACAAGCGTGGCATACAGAAAGCTGAACCGCACGTCCGGTAACCGTAAGGCGCTGTTCCGCAGCATGGTAACCGACCTGTTCATCTACGAGCGTATCCAAACCACCGAAGCAAAGGCAAAAGAACTGCGCGGTGTTGCTGAGAAGCTCATCACCCTCGCGAAGCGTGGCGACCTGCACGCTCGCCGTCAAGTTGCGTCCTTCGTTATGCCGGAACTGGCTAACGCAGAAACCAACCAAGACGTCGTTCAAAAATTGTTCTCCGAGATCGCTCCGCGTTTTGCTGAGCGTCAAGGTGGCTACACTCGCATTCTGAAAGTCGGCCCGCGCCGTGGTGACGGTGCTCCGATGGTGTTCCTCGAACTCGTTGAATAATCTTCAATGTGAGACGATGCGAGACGCGCACGAGGTTTGCTGGCACCAGCAAGCCTCGTTTTGTGTATCCAAAGGGGACAGAAACGATGCGAAACATCAAGTTGATCCTCGCGTATGACGGCACGGAGTTCCACGGCTTTCAGACTCAACCGAATCTGCGCACGGTGCAAGGCCTGTTGCAGAAAACGATTGAGGACGTCGTGGGACATTCCGTTTCCATCATCGGTTCAGGGCGCACCGACGCCGGTGTGCACGCCCGAGGTCAGGTGGTGAACTTTGCGACTTCGTCGCGTATTCCTATCGAGAAGTGGCCGATCGTGCTGAACACGAAGCTCCCGGATGACTTGGTCATTCAGGACGCAGAGGTGGTTCCGGACGACTGGCACGCGCGTTTCTGCGCCATCGGCAAGGAATACCGCTACCGAATCGACCGAAGCCCTTATACCGATGTGTTTTGGCGCAAGTACAGCCATCATGTCCCGTATCCGTTGCGCCTCGAACCGATGAGGGAAGCGGCAGGGCACCTCGTGGGTCGTCACGACTTCACGAGTTTTTGTGCGGCGAATACGCCGGTGGTAGACAAGGTCCGTCATCTGCACAACGTTGAAGTGATCGAGGAGGGCTCGCTGCTCACCGTCGTCTGTCGAGGAGAAGGCTTCCTCTACAACATGGTGCGCATCATCGCGGGCACCCTGCTCGACGTCGGCCGCGGCAAACTGTCTCCTGACCAGATTCCGGGCATTCTCGCTGCGTGCGACCGCACGCAAGCGGGAGTGACCGCACCGGCAAAAGGGCTCACGATGTGGAAAGTATTTTATGCGCAAAATGGTGAGTAGATACCTTGACTTCTAGCCTTTTCTCAGGTAGAATTATGAATGGTATTTTACAGCCCTTGCTACTCCCACTAGCCCCGGCTATTAAATACAAAGCAATTTAGGAGGGAAAATTCCCAATGCGTACCACCTTTATGGCGAAACCGAACGCTGTAGAACGCAACTGGTATATCATCGACGCAGCAGGCAAGACCGTTGGCCGTTTGGCATCTGAAGTAGCTCACATCCTGCGCGGTAAGCATAAACCGGAGTTCACCCCGGGCGTTGACATGGGCGACTTCGTAATCCTCATCAACGCAGAGAAAGTCGTCTTCACCGGTAAGAAACTTACCGACAAGCTCTACCGTACCCACTCCCTGTACCCGGGTGGTCTGAAAGAAACCACCGCTGGTACCATGCTCGCTACCAAACCGGAACGTGTTCTCTACAACGCGATCAAGGGTATGCTCCCGCACAACTCGCTGGGTCGCACGCAACTGACCCACCTGCGTGTATACGCTGGTACTGAGCATCCGCATGCAGCACAAAACCCGATCGCTTGGGAAACGAAGTAAGAGGAGGTTAGACTTCAATGGCACAAGTTCAATACTGGGGCACCGGCCGTCGTAAGCACTCCGTATCCCGCGTACGTTTGGTACCGGGCGATGGCAATGTCGTTATCAACAACCGCACCATGGACAACTTCTTCGGTCTCGAGACCCTGAAGCTGATCGTGAAGCAACCGCTCGTTCTCACCGAAACCTTCGGTAAGTACGACGTTCTCTGCAACGTAAAAGGCGGCGGGATGTCTGGCCAAGCAGGCGCGATCCGTCATGGTATCGCTCGTGCGCTTCTCAAAGCAGACCCGGAACTCCGTGGCGCTCTGAAAAAAGCTGGCTTCCTGACCCGTGACCCGCGCATGAAAGAACGTAAAAAATACGGTCTTAAAGCTGCTCGTCGCGCTCCGCAGTTCTCCAAGCGTTAATCTTGGCTTTTCTGCTGGACACGAGAAGGACAACCACTCTGTGGTTGTCCTTCTTTTTTTGTGCTTGTCTGCATAGGTTGTAAATGTTGGAGGTGGTCAAACATCCATGCGGACTGCACGGTTTGGAATGACGGTGGTGTTTTTTCTGATCGGGGCGATCGGGTTGTATATGGGGCTCGGGCAGTATCTGACGCAGCCGATCCTTTCTTGGACGTTGCCGCTCAAAGGCGAAGTGATCGCCATCGATGCGGGACACGGGGGCGTAGACCCCGGAGCGGTGGCCGCCGACGGCTCGGTGGAGAAGGACGTGACGCTGAAAGTGGCGTGGAAGTTGCGCGACATGTTGACCCAAGCGGGGGCGCATGTGGTGATGATCCGCGATGACGACCGAGATCTGGCACCTGAGGGAATGAAGGGTTACAGCCGCCGGAAAAGTCAAGACTTAAAGGAGAGAGCTACCATCGTGCGCGAAGGCGACGCGGGGCTGTTGATCTCGTTGCATTGCAACGCCGTAACGGACGATACGGCGACAGGGGCGATGACGCTGTATAATGGAGAGCATGAGGAGAGCAAAGTGCTCGCCACGGAGGTCCAAGAGGCGTTTCGTGAGACGCTCGGCGTCTACCGCAAAGTAATTCGCCGTGACGACATCTTCGTGCTGAAACGGGCTGACAAGCCCGGAGCGCTCGTGGAGCTCGGGTTCATGTCCAATCCGGGGGAAGCGGCGCAATTGCGCGAGGACTCCCATCAGGAGTTGTTGGCGCTCAGCGTCTACAAAGGGATCGTCAGCTACTACGCTCATGTCAAGCAGCGGTAACAATGGTATACTAGGGATGTTTTATTTAACTGGAGGTGTTCTCACATGGTAACGAGAGAAGCGATCTTGGACGCCCTGCGTCCGGTGCAAGATCCTGAAGTACATAAAAGCATCGTGGAATTGGGCATGGTGCGTGAAGTGGAGATCAACGGAGACCATGCCAACGTCGAAGTCGTGTTGACGATCAGCGGTTGCCCGCTGCGCAACAAGATCGACTCCGATGTGCGCGAAGCACTCGGCACCGTCGCCGGTTTGAAAACCTTCGATCTCAAACTCGGCACGATGACCGACGAAGAGCGTGCGAAGTTCCGTTCGGTGCTTCGCGGCGGTCAATCGGAGGAGGAAGCGATCACTCCGGCTCTGCTGGCTCCGGACACCAAGACGCAATTTGTCGCGGTTGCATCCGGCAAAGGCGGCGTCGGCAAGTCCACGGTGACGGCGAACCTCGCTGTAGCGATGGCGCGCCAAGGCTTCCGCGTGGGCATCATCGACGCGGACATCTATGGCTTCTCGATTCCGGGCATCTTCGGGATCGGTGATAAAAAGCCGACGGTGATCGACAACCTGCTGCTTCCGGTCATCGCGCACGACGTGAAGATTATCTCGATGCATTTCTTCGTGCCGGACAACCGCCCGGTCATCTGGCGCGGTCCGATGCTTGGCAAGATGTTGCGTAACTTCTTTGCCGAAGTGCATTGGGGCGACATCGACGTGCTCTTGCTGGACATGCCGCCGGGTACGGGGGACATGGCGCTGGACATCCACCAGCTCTTGCCGAAGTCCAAGGAGATCATCGTGACCACGCCGCAGCAGAACGCGACCGAAGTCGCAGCTCGTGTTGGGACGATGGCGATTCAGACGCAGCATGACATCCTCGGTGTGGTGGAGAATATGTCCTTCTTCGAACACAAAGGGGAGAAGCACTACATCTTTGGCAAGGGGGGCGGAGAGCGTCTGGCGCTGGAACTCAAGACCGACCTCCTCTCGCAGATCCCGTTGGGCGTCGCGAACGAGACCGGCGACGGCATCTACGATGCAGATTCGGCACAAGGCCTCGCGTACGCACACCTCGCGAAGACCATCGGCCGCAAACTGGAACAGGGCGTCACCACCGGCAAGTAACCGCGAAACCAGTACCCCAAAACCAGCACGCAAAAAAAGGAGCGATGCCCTCAGGCACTCGCTCCTTTTTCCATACGGCACGTTGTTCAAGTAGCTAGGCTCCAGTGCTCCAGGTAGCTGTGCTCCTTGTGACCATGCAACATGTGACTATGCAACATGTGACTATGCAACATGTGACTATGCAACATGTGACTATGCAACATGTGACCATGCAACATGTGACCATGCAACATGTGACCATGCAACATGTGACTATACTCCATGTAGTTCAACCCCTGAGGCTTTCTTCATATGGCTCGGGATTACTTCTTCCCGCCTTCGCCACCGCCGCCGGAGTCTTCTCCGCCGCTTTCGCCTTCTTTCTTCTCGCTGCCGCTGCTTTCGCCTTCCTTTTTCTCGCTTTCACCTTGTTTTTTCTCTTTCTCTTTATCTTGGTCGCCGCCGCTTTCTTTCTTCTTGTCTCCTTCGCCTCCGCCGCTTGAGGAGAGCGAAGTGGGTTCTTGACCGGATGCTTTTTTCTGATTCGGGGTCATCTCTTCGACGCCTTGCTGGATGGTTTGTTTCATCAGCTCCATGTAGATCAGTCGGAACTGCGGGTTCTGCAAGGACTGGGTCATGATGTCCATCGTCTGCTTACGGTACTCCGGCGTTTTCATGAGGTCGTAGAGCGTGCGCGAGTACTCGGGTGACTTGAGCAACGTAAGCATCATCTCTTGATACTCCGGGTCTTTCATCAGCTCTTTCAAGATCTTCTCGTTGTCCTTCTTGAACGTAGACGCCATCGCCGTGGCGAACTTCGGGTTTTTCATCTGTTCCATGAGGGTATAATGGCTACTTGAATCTGTCAGCGCTTTTTGCATGGCCACGGAGACGTCAGCTTCGTTGATGGCCAAGCTATGTTTGAATTGCGGGTCTCGCACGATGTCTTTCAGCGTATCGAGCCCTTCCTTGGTATGCAATATGTCCAAGACCATCTGCTTGGTCTCGTTGTATTGGGCGCGCGCTTCCGTCGGCTGAGCGTTAGCACTGTCGGAGCTGCCACTGCTACTGGAACTTCCACCTTTGGAGCCACAACCACTGACGGCGATTGCCATCGCCACGGCGGCCAGCGTTCCGATCTTCCAAGGGCGTTTCATTGGACGTCACCCCCTGTTGCTAGGATTGGTATGACTGTAGTGTGTGTCAGTTGTGGGAACGTATACTCTGGAACATATCGTCAATTGGGTGTTTGTGATATGATAAGGGAGGTTTTTCAACATCATAGTTTCGCATGTAGCAGGAGGCAGTCTATGAACCTTCGCAAGTTTTTCACTCTGTTTTTCTCCACGGCGCTGGTGGGGTTGATCCTCGGTGGGATCACGACCGCGACCGGGTTGTTCCATGTGAGTCCGGTGTTCGGCACCTTGCTCGGCGGGTTCCTGTCGGCGACCACGTTGATGGGCTTTTGGGCGTATCTCACGCTGAACTTCACCATGCGCAGCTTCGTTTCGTTTCGCATCTGGGTGTCGATTCAGGTGTTCTTGATCGGTCTGGTGATCTACGACATGGTGTACTTCCGCTGGCTGACGATGGCCGGTGGAGAGGGCTCGCTGTTGCCGTACATCGGATATGCGATGTGGCCGTTGGCCATCGCCTTGATCGGTTCTTACTTCAAGGGCCGTCTCTCCGGGATGCGTTCGTTCATTCCGTCGGTGTTTTTCCTGTATGTGTTCACATCCCTGGAGTGGTTTGTCGCGTTGAAGTCCAGCGCTCTCGTGCAGATGACCCAAGTCGGGATTATCTTGCTGGCGTGCAACTTGTACATTCTCTTCATGTACACGCGATTGCTTACGAAACAACAACCCTCACCGGCTCGGTGAGGGTTTTGTTTTTTCAAGAGCTATTCGGCTTTGGACGTGACGTTGGCGTTGGAGAGCAGTTCGCTGACCGTCAGGAACTCGTAGCCTTTCGCCCGCAAGCCGTCGATGATGCGCGGCAGAGCGTCGATGGTTTGGAGCGCGGAGTCGGACGCGTGCATGAGAATGATGTCGCCGGGGATTGCTTTGGAGACCACGCGGTCGACGATTTTATCCGGGCCCGGTCGCATCCAGTCACGCGAATCGGTGTTCCACTGGATGACGGTGTAGCCCATCGTGTTCAGCTTTTGAATGACCCGCTTGTCGAACGCGCCGTTGGGCGTGCGGATCAGGGTCGTTTTGACACCGGTGGTGTCGAAGATCGATTGTTCCGACTTGCCGACTTGCTCTTGAATCCACTCGTTGGGATGCTTCGGGAAATCGTCGTGCTTGTTGCCGTGGTTGCCGATCTCGTATCCCATCGTCTTGATGCGTTTGGCGATCTCCGGGTGGGTGGTGGTCCAAGGTCCGGAGAGGAAGAAGGTCGCTTTTTTCACGCCCTTTTGTTCCAAGATGTCGAGGATCGGGCCGGGAGCTTTCTCACCCCAAGAGATATCGAAGGTGAGCGCGACGATTTTTTTCTCGGTGTTCACTTTGTAGATGGCCCCTTGAGGGACCGGTTTTTTCCCCGTGGCGGGTTCTGCCATGGCGGGGAGGGACGTACCTTGATGTACAGACGGGCTGACCAGGAGTCCGGCGAACAGGGCGGCCGTCATCATCCACACGCCGGCCTTTTTCAATCTGTGCTTGTCACGCATGCGTGGAACACCTCCTGTATGTAGCATCTCGCGTACTTACTCTGTGGCAAAGCTCGTCTCTTTATGCGAAAGTAGAAGGATGGATAAAAAAGGGGGGCTGTGCGCCGCATGCAGTGTTTTCGCGTGTTACGTCAAAATAAAAACTACCTCTGGCTCGCATTCGGCATCTTCGTGCTGGGCTGGGTGATCGGCGAATTGTTCACGAATCAGATCTTGCACGTCATCCAACCGTCGCTTGACCAACTCAAACTTCTCGCCGAAAAAGCCAAAGCCAAGGACTCTGTCACCTACACATCAGGTCTGATCCTCGGCAACAACATCCGCGCCTGTGTGACGATGATCTTGGTCGGCATCCTCGCTTGCGCACCGACGATTCTCTCCTTGCTGTTCAATGGGATGATGATCGGCGTCATGCTTGGCAACGCGCAGGAGTCTGTGTTCGGCTTGGTGGCGTTCGGCATCCTCCCGCACGGGATCTTCGAAATGCCGGCGATCTTCATCGCGTCCGCTTTCGGGATCAAACTCGGGCGCGTGCTACTCGTCCCGCTTCGGGAAAAAACACGCTGGCAAAGCTTCAAATTCGTCTGGCGGGAAGTGTGGAGCGTGTCGTGGTTCGTCCTCGTCCTGCTCGTCGTCGCCGCTTCCGTCGAGGGCATGGTGACCCCGGTGCTTCTGCATACGTTCGTCGTGCAATAAAAAAAGGGACTCGTCCACAGGGGCGATGTCCCTTTTTTCTGTCACTTTTGCTATCTATAAGGGCTCACTTCTGATAAAATATAAACTATACAGTACAAAATGGGGCTTACATTTACTGCGACCTGCCTAACACTTGCACACAGAGAGTAAATTCTGGGGTTCCGTTGGAGGCGCTGATGGAAACTTTCTTTCATGACGTGATCATGTCGAATCTGGATTATATACTGTTTGTCGTCATTGTCGGGGCCTTTTTTCTGTCGGTGGAGTGGATCATGTACCGCTATATGCGGTCGGTCGGCTTGACCACGAAAGTCTACGGAGAGAAATTCTCGATGGGACGGGCGCCGCTGATTGCGATGGTCGTGGTGTTTTCGATCTTGATCGTCGGGTGGTTTGTCGTCGAGGACGCCGGCGAAGAGCAGGCGGCGACGAACCAGCGACTCGTCGAGGGCATCGCGCCGACGTTCGCGTTCGAATTGCAGAAGATGGGCCATTCCCAGATTCGCATCGCCACGCCGGAACTGGACCCGATGTACAAAGGCATCCTCACGACCGTCTCCAAATGGCTGACGATCAACCCGGAGATTGAACGAATCTACACGCTGCGCAAATTGCCGTATGGAGACAATTATTTCGTAATCGCGCCGGAGATCGACGGGGGAGACGGCCAGCACCGCCGCATCCCCAAGGCGCGCACTCCGATCGGACAGCTCTACCCGCAGCAGAGCGACGAACTGGAATCGGCGTTCAAAGGGCAGAAGACCTTCCTCGATACGATGACCGACCGAGGCGAGATGATCTCCGCGTATGTGCCGATCTATGACAATTTCGGCGAGGTTGAAGCGGTGCTCGGCATCGATTACGACGCCCTGACTTGGAACAAAAAAATCTCCTCCGCACGCCGGGGCGTTCTGCTGTTTCTGATCATCCTCTTGATTCCGGTGCATACGACCTACTGGGTGGTGTTCACGACGCGGGTGGAGCGTTTCCGGATGCGCAATCATTCGCGGGAGTTGGCGGAGAGCGAAGACCGCTTCCGTAAACTTTCCAACGCGACGTTTGAGGGCATCGTGATCGCCGACAACGGGCGCATCCTCGAAGTGAACCAGACGTTTGCGTCGATGTTCGGCTACAAGTCGTCCGAGATGCTCGGGATGCCGCTGGTCGGGCTCTTGCATCCCAATTCGCGCGAAGAGCTGCGGGTGAACATCCTCTCTGAGGACGACGTGTCCCACGAAGCGTTCGGGCTGCGTGCGGACGGCACTCCGATTGCCATCGAATTGGTCGGCACGACCTGTCTCTACCAAGGTGGCGTCGCCCGCGTACTTGCGGTGCGCGACATCACGGAACGCAGGCAGTCGCAGGAGATCATCAACCACATGGCGTACCACGACACGCTGACCAACTTGCCGAACCGCGTATTGTTCAATGACAGACTCTCAGAGGCGCTTTTGACGGCGGAGGAGCACGAGGAGCGATTGGCCGTGTTGTTCCTCGACCTCGACCGCTTCAAGAACGTCAACGACACGCTCGGTCACAGCATGGGCGACAAATTGCTCAAGGGCGTCGCGGCCAGGGTGGCCAACTGCGTCGGGCAAGACTCCATCGTGGCGCGGATGGGCGGCGACGAGTTCACGATCTTGCTGCCGAAGATCGAGAGCGAACTTGAAGCGATTGCGCTGGCGGAACATGTGATCCAGACGCTCGCGCAGCCGTTTGTGATCGACGACTATGAATTGCACACGACGACTTCAATCGGGATCGCGCTGTTCCCCGAAGACGGTCGCGACGCTTCGGTGCTGATGAAAAACGCGGACACCGCCATGTACCGCGCCAAAGACCAAGGCCGCAACAACTACCGCTTCTACGCCCCGACGATGAACGTGAGCGGGATGGAGCGGTTGGAGTTGGAGAACGGACTGCGTTATGCGTTGGAGCGCAACGAAATGGTCGTGTACTACCAACCGCGGGTCAACATCGGCACAGGGCAGATCATGGGGATGGAAGCTCTGGTGCGCTGGCAGCATCCGGAGCTCGGACTCGTCTCGCCGGGTCAGTTCATCCCGCTCGCCGAAGAAACGGGCTTGATCGTCCCAATCGGCGATTGGGTCTTGGAAACGGCGTGCCGGCAGAACAAAGCGTGGCAAGACGCCGGATACCCGCCGATGCACGTCGCCGTCAACCTCTCCGCCCGCCAGTTCCAAAGCCCGGGGCTGACGGAGCGTGTGCGGGAAGTCTTGGAGGAGACGGGGTTGGAGTCGCAGTATCTGGAACTGGAGATCACGGAGAGCATCACCATGCACGACATCGACTTCACGATCTCCGTGTTGCGCGAACTCTCGGCGATGGGGACGTTGATCTCGATTGACGACTTCGGCACGGGCTACTCCTCGCTGAACTACTTGAAGCACTTCCCGATCAACACGCTCAAAATCGACCAGTCCTTCGTCCGTGAGATCGCCATCGACCCGTACAACGCCGCCATCGTCACGACGGTGATCTACCTCGCGCAGAACTTGAAACTCAAAGTCATCGCCGAGGGCGTCGAGACGGAGGAGCAGCTTTCCTACCTGCGGGAACACCAGTGCGACGAGATGCAAGGCTATCTGTTCTCACGCCCCGTTCCGGCAGAGGAATTTGAAAAACTTCTCAAAGCACGACAACTGCAAATCGAAAAGACATCCTAAGAAATGGATGTCTTTTTTTATTGCATAATCATTCCGAACCATGTATTATTATTTCCTGTATACGAGAGCTGTTAGAATCATATAAAATAAAGTAGAATTGTCTGAAAAAGAGATAGAGCAAGAGACTCGAAACAGGGGGAGCAAATCGATGAAGAAAAACTGGAAAACACTGATGCTGATGGGAACGATGGTACTGGGCATGGGCCTGTTCACGGCAGGTTGCGGCTCGACTTCCACCAGCTCCGACGCGGGCAAGACCGGCGCCGACAAAGTCTATGTAGTGGGCACCGACGCTTCCTACGCACCGTTTGAGTCGATGAACGGCGAGAAAATTGAAGGCTTCGACATGGACGTTCTGTCTGCGGCAGCAGATGCGGGCGGCTTCAAAGTCCAATTCCAAAACACGCCGTGGGACGGGATCTTCCTGACCCTGAAGAACAACGACCGCGACATCGTCGCATCGGCCGTTACGATCACCGACGACCGCAAAAAAGAACTCGACTTCTCCGACCCGTACTTCGAAGCGACCCAAATGATCGTTTCCAAAAAAGGCGCGGAGCTCAAAACCCTCGCAGAACTCAAAGACAAGAAAATCGCCGTCCAAAACGGCACCACCGGCGACGATGTCGTCACCAAGATGCTCGGCAAAGACTCTCCGAACATCAAGCGCTTCGAAAACATGCCGCTCGCTCTGCTTGAGCTGAAAAACGGCGGTGTCGACGCAGCGGTGGGTGACAACGGCGTTGTCCTCGAATACACGAAAAACAACGGCGCAGGCGACTTCGTCACCGCGGTCGATTCCTCCTTCGAGAAGGAATACTACGGCTTCGCAGTCAAAAAAGGCAACACCGACCTGCAAACCAAGATCAACGACGGCCTGAAAAAAATCAAAGCGAACGGCAAGCTCGACGAAATCAACGCCAAATACGGTTTCAAAAAATAAGTCTCGGCTCCGAAGTGAAAGTTGCGTAGACCCATTGGGGCCTGCGCTTTTTCACCTTTTTGAACACAACACTCTCTAGAGGAGCGATATTATGTTCTCAAGCATTCGTTGGGATGCACTCAATGAGTACTTCCCGTTGTTCCTGAAGGGCATCGTGATGACCGTCGAGATCACGGTGATCTCGGTCGCCATCGGCGTCATTTTGGGCTTGTTCGCGGGGATGGGGCGCATCGCGTCTACGTGGATCGTGCGTTTGGTCCCGAACATTTATGTCGGTTTTTTCCGCGGCACTCCGTTGTTTGTCCAGATCTTGTTGATTCACTTCGCCGTACTGCCGGCGATCTTCGGCAAAAGTCCGCCGGCGATGGTGTCGGGGATCGTCGCTCTGTCGCTCAATGCCGGTGCGTACATCGCCGAGATCTTCCGTGCGGGGATTCAGTCGATTGACAAAGGGCAGATGGAAGCGGCGCGTTCGCTTGGCATGTCCCACTCGCAAGCGATGTTCAACATCATCCTCCCGCAAGCCGTTCGCCGCATGTTGCCGCCGCTTGGCAACGAAGCGATCATGCTGCTGAAGGACTCCTCGTTGCTGGCGGCGATTTCGCTGCCGGAAGTGACGTACTACGCGAAGTTGATGGCGGGCAAGACGTACCTCGCGTGGGAGCCGTACTTGACGATCGCCTTGATGTACCTCGTCTTGACGCTGGTCTTGGCGCGTCTCGTGAAATTCTTGGAAAGGAAGTATGGGACCGTATGATCACCGTTCGCAACCTGCACAAGTCGTTTGGTTCACTGGAAGTTCTCAAAGGCGTGGATTGCGAGATTCGCGAAGGCGAAGTGGTCTGCGTCATCGGCCCGTCCGGTTCCGGGAAGTCGACATTTCTGCGTTGTCTGAACCGATTGGAAGAGATCACCTCGGGCGAAGTCACCGTGTTTGACACGAACATCGCCGACCCGCGCGTGAACATGAACCACATTCGCACCGAAGTCGGGATGGTGTTCCAGCGCTTCAACCTGTTCCCGCACAAATCAGTCCTGCAAAACATCACCCTCGCTCCGCAGAAAGTCCGCCGCGCGGACAAGGCAGAAGCGGAGAAAAACGCACGAGAACTGCTGAGAAAAGTCGGCCTGTCCGAAAAAGCCGACGCCTACCCGAACCAGCTCTCCGGCGGTCAGCAACAGCGCGTGGCGATTGCCAGAGCGCTTGCGATGAACCCGAAAGTTCTGCTGTTCGACGAGCCGACGTCTGCACTCGACCCGGAGATGGTCGGCGAAGTTCTCGACGTGATGAAGCAACTGGCGAAGGAAGGGATGACGATGATCGTCGTCACGCACGAGATGGGCTTTGCGCGTGAAGTGGGCGACCGCGTGTTCTTCATGGACCAGGGCTACATCATGGAAGAGGGCAAGCCGGAGCAGATCTTCACGAACCCGCAAAATGAGCGGACTCAGAACTTTTTATCGAAAGTCCTCTAGTGATTGCATAAAGAGATGTTTTGTGGCGTAGGCTAGATAGCAACCTCTCTAGTCGCTGCAAAACATCTTTTTTGATCTCGCCCGGTGCAGTTGTGAGAGGGACCGGGGACAAGCTTAGGAGGAATGGAATCACATGCAAGGTACTGTAAAATGGTTCAACAACGAAAAAGGGTATGGCTTCATCGAACGTCCGGACGGGGATGACGTTTTCGTCCATTATTCCGCGATTCAAACCGAAGGCTTCAAAAGCTTGAACGAAGGCGACATCGTCGAGTTCGATATCACGACCGGTAGCCGCGGTCCGCAAGCGGAAAACGTCCACAAAAAATAATCCGGTAGTGTCCAAAAAAACCTCAGCCCCATTTGGGACTGAGGTTTTTTATGGTTTTGTTGCCATCATTTTGTCGTTCTGTGAAGGAGTATGGAGAGCGAGTCTGGAATACTATAAGTACGAAGAGAAGGGAGGGTACTTCATGAAGATTCAAGTACGCGGTAACCGACTCGAAGTAACAGAGGCCCTGCAGGATTATGTGGAGAAGAAGATTGGACGTCTGGAGAAGTTCTTCCATGATGCGTCCGGTCATGCGGTGCATGTCACCCTGTCCGTGGTGAAAAGCAAAGACCTTCACGTGGTGGAAGTCACCTTGCCTTTCAACGGCCTCGTCATCCGCGCCGAAGAGCGCTCCCCTGATATGTATGCTTCCATCGACGCTGTCTCGGATAAGTTGGAGACCCAGATCAAGAAGCACAAGGACAAGATCAACCAACGCATGCAACAGGAAGGCATTCATACTCTCTTCAAGGAAATGGAAGCCGTTCCGACGCCGGCTGTTGCCGACGACGAAGACGAGATCGTGCGCGTGAAACGCTTTGCGATCAAGCCGATGCCGTTGGATGAAGCGGTATTGCAGTTGGACTTGTTGGGGCATGATTTCTTTGTTTTCAGCAACGCGGAGACTCAGGAAGTCAACGTAGTGTACAAACGCAAGGACGGGCAGCTCGGGTTGATCGAGCCGACGTTCGCGTAAATCATTGATTGAAAAAGGTCAGCCTCCGTCTGCGGAGGCTGGCCTTTTGTGTCGAATCATTTCTCGGGAAATAGCGCGTGAGAGGCGGGACAAGCATGTTGGCGGTCGTGATGAGCGGAGGATACGGATACACAAAGTCCCCGGCGGGGATTCTAGAAGCGATGAGTTCCGTGCGACGAGGGATGACGCTGGATTTGGTCGAGAGGTTTCTAGCAGACCCCCGCGTGCTGTGCGTGGTTTGCACCGATGACAGGGAACTGGCGCAACAAGTCTGCGCGATGGGTGGAACAGTGACTTGGACGGGCAGGCCTTCTGAGGAGGCAAGGGCTTCTGAGGAGGCAAGGACTTCTGAGGAGGCAAGGACTTCTGAGGAGGCAAGGACTTCTGAGGAGGCAAGGACTTCTGAGGAGGCAAGGACTTCTGAGGAGGTAAGGGCTTTTGAGGAGGTAAGGGCTTTTGAGGAGGTAAGGGCTTTTGAGGAGGTAAGGGCTTTTGAGGAGGTAAGGGCTTTTGAGGAGGCTGGGGTTGCGAGTGAGAGTGGGTTTGATTGGTTGGGGACTTTGAAGGCGGTGGTGGGGGAGTTTTCTCGCGGGGGGGAGGAGCCAATTGTTGTGGTTGGTGGGTGTGGGGCTCCTTTTTTGACGGGGAATGGGGTGCGTAAGTTGGTTGAGTTGGAGGGTGTCGGGGTCTGGCAGAACAATCGTATGTCGCCCGACATCGTGTGGGTGAAACCGGCTTCTGCGGTGTTCCAAGTCCACGATTGCTCCACCGACAACGAATTCGGGTTCGCCCTCGAATCTCAAGCGGGGCTCCCCGTTCACTACTTCCCCTCGGAGATGGGGCTTTTTTTCGACGTCGATACTCCGCTGGACGCCCTGCTCGCGGCGAAGCATCCATCGGCGGGGGAGCGCCTGCGCGTGACCTCGACGTTTTTACCGTATCAAGGGGACTTGGAGGACCTGCTGACGGTGCTTCAACGCCCTGACTATCCGGACGTCGCCCTCCTTGGACGTGTCCATCCTGTGGAGGCAGAGCAGTTCGGGCAAACGCTCGGGCTGCGCATCCGGGTCTTTTCCGAAGAGCGCGGCATGAAAGCTCTCGGCCGCGTGGACAAAGGCCTCGTGCGCAGCCTGATCGCGACGCTGATGGACGCCAAAGGCGTTGAAGCGTTTTTTGCCGAATTGAACGGCATGGCGTCCGCCGTTCTCTGGGACACCCGCGTGCTGTTCGCTCATTTCAATCTGCAACTCTCCGACCACGACCGCTTCGCCGCCGACCTCGGACTTCTCGAACACATCCACGACCCGTTCTTACGACGCTTCACCCAAGCTGCTATGGACGCAAAAATCCCCGTGCTCACCGGCGGCCAAGGACTCGTCTCCGGGGCATTGCGACTGTTGCGCGAGGCTTGCCCCCGCGAAAACTAGGCACCTGCCCAAGCACCTCCGCATATCGTGAAAGTACGGAGGTGACCGATGATGACCGTTTGGTTGTGGATTTTGAAGTTTTTCGTGTTCCTCGTCGTGTTTCGCGTCGTCCAGATTGCCGTATGGAACTTCCGCAAGGCGTTCTACGTCCACCCGCTGATCATCGACTTGCTCGTGACCATTCTCGCTCTCGTTGCACTGGGGACGCTGGCGGCGGGCGGTTGGTATGCGTTGATCGCGTTCGCAGCGCTGTTTGGCCTGATCCGTGGCGATCAAGAGCATGGAGATGCCGCAGCGAAACGGCAACTGATGTGAGTTTGAACACGGACGCGGGTGACCGAACGAGGGTCACCCTGCTCTATTTTTTTACATAGGATTTAAGTCTGGACATTTGCAGTTGTACGTCTGTAGGAAACAATGATACAATTTTATACTAAGACGAACTGTATCTACATGTCGTCGCAAGCTGAGAGGAGTGAAACCTCATGTTGGGCCTCCTGAAAAAGATTGTTGGAGACAGCAACGAACGAGAAATCAAGCGGTTGCTCAAAACCGTTGAGAAGATTAATGGCCTGGAAACGAGTGTTTCGGCTATGTCAGACGACCAACTTCGCGGCAAGACGCTCGAATTCAAGGAGCGTTTTGCGAAGGGCGAGTCGCTCGACGCCATTTTGCCGGAAGCATTTGCAGTCGTCCGTGAAGCGGGCAAGCGCGTGCTGGGCAAGCGTCATTTTGACGTGCAGCTCATGGGCGGTATGGCCCTGCATTCGGGCCGAATTGCGGAGATGCGCACCGGGGAAGGGAAAACCTTGGTTGCAACTCTGCCGTCGTACCTGAACGCGATTTCGGGCAACGGCGTACACGTCATCACCGTCAACGACTACTTGGCGCGCGTCGGTTTTGAGGAGATGGGTCAGATTCACCGCTTCCTCGGCCTGACCGTCGGCTTGAACGTCAGTGGCATGGACCACGGTTCGAAGCAAGCTGCGTATGCGGCAGACGTAACCTACGGGACGAACAACGAGTTCGGCTTCGACTTCCTGCGTGACAACATGGCGTTGTCGATCGGGGAAATGGTGCAGCGCCCGCTGAACTTCTGCATCATCGACGAAGTGGACTCCATCCTCATCGACGAAGCTCGTACCCCGCTGATCATCTCGGGACAAGCAGAGAAGTCCACCGAACTGTACTTCCGCGCGAACATTTTCGTCGCCGGTCTGCGCAACGAAGTGGATTACACCCACGATGAGAAAGCCAAGTCGGTTATCTTGACCGACCAAGGCACGAAAAAAGCGGAGCGCTACTTCGGCATCGGCAACCTCTTCGACCAAGAGAACATGCTGGTCAACCACCACATCAACCAAGCGATGAAAGCTCATGTCACCATGCACCGTGACAAGGACTATGTCGTTCAGGACGACCAGATCATCATCGTCGACGAGTTCACCGGCCGCCTGATGCAAGGTCGCCGTTTCTCGGACGGTCTGCACCAAGCGCTCGAAGCCAAGGAAGGCGTGCGCGTTCAGAACGAGTCGAAAACCCTCGCGACGATCACGCTGCAGAACTACTTCCGCGGATACAAAAAGCTCTCCGGCATGACCGGTACGGCGAAAACCGAGGAAGAGGAATTCCGTTCGATCTACGGCATGGACGTTCTCACCATCCCGACGAACCGCCCGAACGCACGTTTGGACATGCCGGATGTGATCTACAAAAACATTCGCGGCAAGTTCAACGCCGTCGTTCGCGAGATCAACGAACGCCACAAAAACGGCCAGCCGGTGCTCGTCGGTACGACGTCCATCGAGCAGTCGGAGTACCTGTCTTCGCTGTTGAAGCAAGCGAAAGTTCAACACCAAGTGCTCAACGCGAAACACCATGAGAAGGAAGCGGCGATCATCGCACTCGCAGGTCAACGCGGAGCAGTCACCATCGCAACCAACATGGCGGGACGCGGTACCGACATTTTGCTGGGCGAAGGTGTGGAAGAGATCGGCGGTCTGCACGTCATCGGGACCGAGCGTCATGAGTCCCGCCGAATCGACAACCAGTTGCGCGGTCGTGCCGGTCGTCAAGGGGACAAAGGTTCTTCGCAGTTCTTCTTGTCTCTGGAGGACGATCTCATGCGTCTGTTTGGCGCGGAGAACATTATGAACGTCATGAACCGACTCGGTTTGGAAGAAGACCAGCCGATCCAAGCGGGCATCGTCTCCAAAGCGATCGAGAGCGCGCAGAAGAAAGTCGAGGGCAACAACTTCGACATTCGGAAGCACGTCCTCAAGTACGACGATGTCATGAACCAACAGCGGATCGTCATGTACAAGCAACGCCGCGAGATCCTCGAAGTGAACGACTGCCAGCACGTGGTGTTGGACATGGTCCACGAACTCGTCGAGACGGCCGTCGAGCAATTCTGCCCGAAGGAAGTCGTCCCGGAGGATTGGGACATCCCGGCGCTGATCGAGTATGCCGAAGCTCGTTTCATGCGAGAAGGCAAACTGGACGAGGCCGAACTGCGCCAGTACGCAACTCAGGAAGAAATGATCGAACTCTTCCTCGAACTTGTCGACAGGGAGTACGAAGCGCTCGAACAACATCTCGGTGGCGGAATGCGCGAATTTGAAAAAGTCATCCTGCTTCGCGCGGTCGACTCCAAATGGATCGATCATATCGACGCGATGGACCAATTGCGCCAAGGGATTCACCTGCGTGCATACGGTCAGCGCGACCCGCTGATGGATTACAAGTTCGAAGGCTACGAGATGTTTGAAGAGATGATTCACAACATCCGCGAAGAAGTGACGACCTATGTCTTCAAATCCTACGTCGGCGTCGGCATGCAAGCACCGGAAAGCCCGACGATGGGTCTGCAGACGGTCACGATCGGTCCGGGCGAAACCGGCAAACCGGAGCGAAGCGAATAATTCGGGAGTGGTGAGCAGACATGGCAGCCCAAACTTTTGGTGAACTGCGTACAGAGCTTCAGAATACAGCCAGACGCTTGGCGGACATCGGGAGGTCTCTTTGACCTCCCTGGCAAAAAAGCTCGCATAGCCGAGTTGGAAGAGCAAATGTCCACGCCGTCTTTTTGGGACGATCAAGAGTCGGCGCAGAAGGTCATCAACGAAAACAACGCGCTCAAGGGCAATGTGGACCGCATGGAGAAGTTCCAAGCGGAGTTTGACGACCTTGAAGCGATGCTCGAACTCGCTTATGAGGAGAAAGACGAAGACTTGTTCCTCGAGTGCGACAAAGGGACGGAAGCGATCAAGTCCAGCTTGGAGAAATTCGAGCTGGAACTGTTGCTGAGCGACCCGTATGACAAAAGCAATGCGATTCTTGAACTGCATCCGGGTGCGGGCGGCACGGAGTCCCAAGACTGGGCTTCGATGCTGTATCGCATGTATACCCGTTGGGCGGAACAGCGCGGCTACAAAGTCGAAGTGCTGGACTACCTGCCGGGCGAGGAAGCGGGGATCAAGAGTGTTACGATTTTGGTCAAGGGTTATAACGCATACGGCTACCTCAAGGCAGAGCGCGGTGTGCATCGTTTGGTGCGCATGTCGCCGTTTGACGCATCGGGCCGACGTCACACGTCGTTTTCTTCGGTGGATGTAATCCCGGAGATCGACGACAGCGTGAGCATCGAGATTCGGGAAGTGGACCTCAAGATCGACACATACCGTGCGACGGGGGCCGGTGGTCAGCATATCAACACGACCGACTCGGCGGTGCGGATTACGCATTTGCCGTCGGGCGTGGTGGTGACGTCGCAGGCGGAGCGTTCGCAGATCAAGAACCGTGCAGCAGCGATGAAAGTCTTGCAGGCGAAGCTTTATGAGTTGGAGCGCAAGAAGCAGGAGGAAGAGCTGGCCGCGCTTCGCGGCGAGCAGAAGGACATCGGATGGGGCAGCCAGATCCGTTCGTACGTCTTCCACCCGTATTCGCTGGTCAAAGACCATCGCACCAATACGGAGATCGGCAACGTGCATGCGGTGATGGATGGCGAACTCGACCCGTTCATCGACGCATTCCTGCGCAAACAGATCGAGACCAAGATCGAGGAATGACGAAAGAAAGAGGCATTCGCACAAGTGCGGTGCCTCTTTTGCTTTGTTTTGTTCGGGAATGTGCGTTGAGTTCGGGGTGTGGGACATGCTAAGATAGCTCTTGTCGCCGCGAGAGACGCGGTGGTGAAAGTAAAAGATGGTTGTTGACAGATGGACATGCCTGTGGTAGTCTAATAAACGTCGCCTCTGAGCGACACGATTGATCCTTGAAAACTAAACGAGTGATAGATGAAGATCGATTCGAGTCAGAACCAAACTTTTATTGAGAGTTTGATCCTGGCTCAGGACGAACGCTGGCGGCGTGCCTAATACATGC
>NZ_JAEQNB010000010.1 GCF_016722965.1 Tumebacillus amylolyticus | reverse complement strand
CACCCGTCCGCCGCTGACCTCATCGGAGCAAGCCCCGAATCAGTCCGCTCGACTTGCATGTATTAGGCACGCCGCCAGCGTTCGTCCTGAGCCAGGATCAAACTCTCAATAAAAGTTTGGTTCACTGACTCGAATCGATCTTCATCTATCACTCGTTTAGTTTTCAAGGATCAATCTCATCAACCGCTTGTCTCTCGCGGCGACGTTTATTAGACTACCACATCACTCAGCAATCTGTCAACACTCAATTTCAACCGCCACTCTCTCGCGGCGACAAGAGCAATCTTATCATGCCCACCCCGCTTCCTCAACCAACCCCCCGAAACAAACGCAAACAAATTCGCCCGCCATACAAAAAGGCTTCTGTCGCACGGCGTGATCTCTCCACGCCGCGCGGCCAGAAGCCCTTTTTCCAAACCAAGTTAGACAGTCCCGCCGCTCAGCAAGAGAATGCGGAACCCGTACTGTTCCAAATCAAATGTGCCGCTGTAGATCCGGCCGGTCAACAGGTCTTGCCCACTGACACCCTCCGGCAACGTCACCCAATGGTTGCCGCTGCCGTTGTTCAGCAAAATGTAGATCGACTCATCCTGCGTCTCGCGCACGAACCCATAGAGGTTGTGCAACGCGTCTTTGTTCACCGCACGGTACAGACCGGTCTGCAACGCCGGGTGCGCCTTGCGAATCGAGATGAGTTGCTGGTGGAGACGGAACAACTCGCGGTTCTGCCGCTCCTCCTCCCAGATCATCGTCCGACGGCAATCCGGGTCGGTTTCCCCAACCATCCCGACCTCATCGCCGTAGTAGACTTCCGGAATCCCCACATAGGTCATCTGGAACACGACCGCCAGACGCATCCGTTCCTCCCGCTCGTGACAGATCGTCAAGAAACGCGCCGTGTCATGACTCCCCAGCAAATTGAACATCGCGAGGTTCGCTTGACGCTTGTACATCATCCGCGTCTTGGTCAGCATCGCATCGAAGCGATCCGCACTAATCGTCCGCTTTGCAAAAAACTCAATCGCCGCATCGCGGAACAAATAGTTCATCACGCCGTCAAACTGATCGCCTTGCAACCACGGCGATGAATCGTTCCAGACCTCGCCAATGATCAACGTCTCCGGGTTCGCCGCCCGCACACGATCACGGAATTCGCGCCAGAACGCGTGGTCAACTTCATTGGCGACATCGAGACGCCATCCGTCGATCCCCACTTCCTTCACCCAGTACTCCGCCACATCCAGCAAGTAATCGCGCACCTTCAAATTCTCCGTGCGCAACTTCGGCATCGACGACACATGATTCGCGAACGTCTCGTAGTTCACTTCCTCACGATCGACCGGGAAGCTGTGAATGTGGAACCAGTCCGCATACTCCGACTCCTCGCCTTTTTCCAACACATCTTGGAACGGCGGGAACTCCGCCCCGCAATGATTGAACACGGCGTCAAGCATCACGCGAATGCCGCGCACATGCGCATTCTCCACCAGACGCTTGAACGTCTCCAGATCGCCAAACACCGGATCGATTTGGTAGTAATCCGCCGTGTCGTACTTATGCGTCGACGGCGACAGGAAGATCGGGGTCAAATAAATCAAATTGACGCCCAAGTTCTCCAAGTACGGGAGCTTATCCAAAATCCCTTGCAAATCCCCACCGAAAAACGTATCGGCCCGCGGCAGCTCGCCCCACGGACGGATGCCTTCCGGGTCGTTCGCCGGGTTGCCGTTTTGGAAGCGGTCCGGGAAGATCTGATACACGACCGCACTCTTCGCCCACTCGGGAATCACGAACAGGTCGCGCGTCGGCAAGTACGCCAGTTGGAACCAGCCGGCAAAATCGGCGACGTTTGAAATCGCCCGTTCGCCAAACCACATCTGTTCCGCGCCGCTGTCCAACAAAAAACGGTAGCGAATCCGTTTGGTCTGCGTCTCCACCACCGCTGTAAAGTAATCATACAACTCGTCCGAACCTGCGTAGTTCAATTCTTGTGTCGCATAGGAGCCGGGCAGTTCGAAGCGGTCTTCGTGCACCATGTTGACCGATTTCAAGTCCCCGCGCTTGGCACGAAGTTTGATCACCGCATGGTGCGGTCCCAGCGCGTATGCATACGCGCCGTGGGACATATGAAAAATGGCTTCCTGGTTCATTACACAGCCCTTCTTTCTCTCTGCTTACCCCAGACCGCCGCACGAGTGTCGCACAACCAACTGCGTCGGGACAATCACGTGCCGCTCCGACATCTCGCCGCTGCGCATCTGCTCAATCAGCAAGTTCGCAGCCGTGACGCCCAGTTCATAAATATGAACATCAACGCTCGTGAGCGACGGGTTCGACATCTCCGTCAAACGTACATTGTTAAACCCTACCACCGCAATGTCTTCCGGAATGCGGTATCCAAGTTCACCGGCTGCGCGCATGGCGCCAAATGCAAACAAGTCATCCGACGCCACCACGGCTGTCGGCCGATCCGGCAAAGCGAGCAGTCGCGTCATGCCATGGTAGCCGCCCTGTTCCATAAACGAACTCGCAAACATCAGCCTGCGATCCGCAGGAATCCCCGCTTCGTCCAGCGCTTGGTTGTACCCTTGCAAACGGTCGCTTGTCACCACAAACTTCTCGTCCCCGCCCAAGAACCCGATGCGTTGGTGCCCGAGTTCAATCAGGTGACGAGTCGCTCGGTAACAAGCGTCCACGTTGTCGTTGTTCACCCAAGCAATCGGCAGAGGAATTTCGGGACGACCGATCATCGAAACCGGGAACGGATTCTCCTGCAAGACCTGCATCAGCGGATCGTGCATGCGCGAAGACAACAGCAACACGCCATCCACACGCTTTCCGTGAATCATGCGCGTGAGAGAGCGAACATCCTCTTTGCCCGAATCGGACGTGGACAAAAGCAAGTCATATCCCTCACGCTTCGCCACATCGGTGATGCCGCGCAAGACTTCCGGAAAGAACGGGTTCATAAAAAACTCCTCGGTGGTGCTCGGAATCAGCACGCCGATCGCTTCTGAACTTTTCTTGGCAAGACTGCGCGCCATCATGTTGGGGTGATACCCCAATTCCTCCATCGCAAGACGGACTTCACGTTTCGTTTTTTCCGAAATGCGCGGATGGTTGGAGATGACGCGCGAGACGGTGGAAGGGGATACCCCAGCACGCGCCGCAACGTCCTTAATCGTAGCCGTCACGTGTGCCAGCCTCCTTCCCTGTTGAAACCTCTGGTTTAACCCTTGACAGAACCGGCCATCAGACCGCCGGCAATCCAGCGTTGCATAATCGAGAACACGATGACGACCGGAAGCGAGGCCATAACGGCCGCCGCCGCGAATTGCGTCCAGTTCGCCGCGAACTCATTCTTAATAAATTGCTGCAAACCGACTGCCAATGTCAAGTTCTCCGGCGTTTTCAACAGAGCCGAAGACAGCACGAACTCGGAGAAGACCCCGATGAACGAAAACAGGAACACGACCGCAAGCATCGGCAGAGACAGCGGCAAGATCACGCGCCAGAAGATCTGCCAAGAATTCGCGCCGTCCACCCTTGCTGCTTCGTCGAGCTCTCGCGGCAGGGAGTCGATGTACCCCTTCATCAGCCAGATGTTGAACGCGTTCCCGCCTGCAAACACCAAGATCAGCGCAAAGAGATTGTCCATGAGGTCCAGTTTGACCAGCAGGCCGAAAATGGCCGAAACCGCCATGAAGTTCGGGAACATCTGCAAGATCAACAACGACATCAACCCGTATTTGCGTCCGAAGAACCGCAAGCGCGAGAACGCATAGGACGACAGAGCCGTCAGGATGGTCTGAAGAACCGCAACGGAGAAGCCCAAGATCAACGAGTTCTTCATCCAAATTGGGAAGTTGGTCGCCGTCAACACATGCTGGTAATTCTCAAACGTAAACGACTTCGGAATGAGTTGTTCAGAGAAAAAAGCTTCACCCGACGAGAACGAGGCGGTTAAGACGAAGAACAGAGGTAGGATCGAAGCCAAGACCGCTATCCAGATAATGATCCGGGAGATCCAGAGGTTAAACGCGTCATATCCTTTCATCTTAGTCCACCTCCTCGAAAGCTTTTGTATATTTCATGTTGATGAAACTCAGCGTGCCGACGATCAAGAAGATGATCAGAGACAGCGCCGATGCGAGATCGTATCGGTTAAACGTCAGCGTCATCGAGTACGCCGACGAGACGAGAATGTCCGTATAACCTGCAAACTGCGTATCCGGACGCGGCGGACCACCGCCGGTGATCAAGAACGCCGCCCCGAAGTTGTTGAAGTTAAACGCAAACGACGAGATCAACAACGGCAGGGTCGACGAGGTGAGACCCGGCAATGTGACGGAAATAAACTTTTTCCAACGGCCTGCACCGTCGATGTCGGCCGCTTCGTAGAGGTCTTTCGGGATTGCTTGCAACGCCCCGAGACAGACGTTCATCATGAACGGGTAGCCAAGCCAGATCGTCGTCAGGATGACGGCAAACTTCGCCCAGAACGGATCGGACAACCACGGAATTTTATCCAGCCCGATCTTGCTGAGCAACAGGTTGAACTGACCGAACGATTCATTGTAGAGACCTTGCCACGCGAGGATGGCGATCGCCGCCGGCAAAGCCCACGGAATGACGAGGATGGCGCGGTAGAAATTCGATTCCTTCATGCGCTCGTTGTTGAGCAACACCGCAAGAATCAACCCGACCATATAGGACATGCCGGTTGCCAGCAACGCATAGACGACCGTCCATAAAAAGACCGGAGCAAACACTTTGAAGAACGGACCCGTGAGAATCGCCTTGTAGTTATCGAACCCGACGAACTGGAACGTGTCAAAGTGGTTCAAGTTGAAGTTGGTGAACGACAGATAGATCGTGTAAATGACCGGTCCCAAACTGAAGACGGCAATCGTCAGCAAAGCCGGGGACAGGTATGCAAACGGAATCAATGAGTTTTGTTTCTTTCTCTTTATCGTTCTGGCCACGTGGGTCCCCTCCCTTCTCCTACCGAATAAGGAGAACGAGGCATCTTCCGATGCCCCGCTTGTTGTTGTCAAAAGTGACAGTCTGTGACGTTATTGTTGCGTTGCAATACCTTCTTTGATCTGGCTGAGGATGTCGCCTGCAGCTTTGTCCGGAGCGGACTTGCCGGAGGTGATCAGCTTGAGGTTGTTGCCTTCCGGAGTCCAAACAGCCGCCATGGACGGGATGTTCGGCATCGGTTCGCCGTTTGCCGCGATGTTCGCGAACGCAACTGCGGTTTTGTTGTTTTTGAAGGAAGCGTCTTCGAGTTGCGATTTGACGACAGGGATGCGAGCGCCCGCTTCGAGGAATTTCTTGGAGCCGTTTTCAGAGATGTACTTCAGCAGGTCCCAAGCTTCCTTTTGATGTTGGGACTTGGTGGAGACGATCCCCGTTTGGATGCCGACGAGGGTTTTCGGTTTTTGACCGTTTTCAAGCGTCGGGAGCGGAGCGATGTCGAAGTTCACGCCTGCTTTTTTCACAGCTTCTACGTCCCACGGACCGGAGATGTAGTACGCGGTGCTCTTGGAAGTGAACTTGCCTTTCGCGATGTCGCCGTTCACGTCTGCCGGCATGAACTTGTATTTGTTGACCATATCGGCGATCAATTGGTAGCCTTTCTTAGCGCCTTCATTGCCCAGACCGATGTCGTTGGTGTCGTAAGTACCTGCGTTGTTCTTGAACACATATCCGCCGTAACCTTGGATGAACGGATAGGTGAAGTAGAAGTTGTTGATGTCGTACATGAAGCCGTTTTGCTGAGCGGAAGCGACGAAGTCAGCCCAGGTGGTCGGCACGGATTTCACTTTGTCGGTGTTGTAGTAGAGGCCGTAGGTTTCCATCGAGATCGGCATTGCGATGACTTTGCCGTCAACGGTGGTGCCTTGGAACGCGACCGGTACGTAGTCCGCTTGGTTCACTTCGCCGGACGGGAGCTCTGCGAGCAGGCCCGCTTTTGCAAAGGTGCCGAGGTTGTCATGCGGGAGACCGAAGAGGATGTCCGGGCCTTTGCCCGAACGAGCGGCGGTCGAGTAGTTTTGGAATTCCTTGTCGTTGTCGATTTGGACGTTGACTTCGTTGCCCGTTTTGGTTGCCCATTCTTGCGCAACCGATTTCAGAGCTTCAAGCTCCGCGTCGCCCCAGTGAGACCAGACGGTCAGTTTTGCTTTTCCGCCGGTTGTTTGAGTCGCGGTGCCTTCGTCTGCCTTCTTGTCATCGCCGGAGCTTGCACAGCCAACCAGCAGAGAAGCCATGACACCAGCGGTTGCCAGCACGGATACTGCTTTTTTCCAAGACGTGTTCATCTCGTTATTTCCCCCTTAGCAATAGGACCTGCTCTTTGGTCTTTGGTAAACGCTTTCACTATATCAGAATAGATATGCGGATTGAGGCAAGCGTTTGCACACTTCTCTAAAAAATTTTGACACCGCTTTCCTATCCTGTGATCATAGCTCCAAACGTTCGTCTATCTCTGAGTATAGACCGCCCGTTTGGTTTGGTCAACGGTAGGAAAGAGAGTTTCGAAAGTTTTGTGAAGTGGAAAATTTATCACGAAATCGCCCGACTCACACCTTTTTTTGTGCAAACGCCCGCTACGAGTTGCACACGTTCAGGTCAATACTTGTATTGTGTGAGTCGGACTCGTTGTTTATGCAAGATGAATCGGCCAAATGGGACGACGGATGCGCTCGTAGGTGTTGCGCGACAGATCGGGCGAGGCCGGACCGGGCGCATCCACTTCGAGGATGGCGTGTGCCAACGGTTCAAATGACGCTCGGAAGTGCCCTCGCGACTTCAACACGATCAGCGGCGTCCCGAGCGGGTCGATTCCCGCGTGGCGAAGCAAGTCTGCGTCGTTGCACGGGTAGCGCACAGAGGTGCACACAAGTTTCATGCCCTCGACTTCGATCACAGCCGTCAAGCCCACATCGGTCGTTCCCGGCGACCACGTCCCCCGCGCCTCAAAGCGTCCGTCGGTCAACACTCGCACCCTGCCACGCACTTGCAAAGGCGCCCCGTACTGCGGTGCCAACTTCCCGCCGATCGCGAATTCCGCTTGCCCGCCTACGCCTACTTGGATCGCCCGTTGCACCGTTTCCGGGTCGTAGATCGCCGCCGCGACGGCCCCCTCCACCGGACGCTTCAACAATTCGCGAAGCAACCCCGTCGTATCTGACGAACCCCCGCCAAACGGATTGTCGCTGACATCCGCCACTACGACCGGACGCCGCACCGGTTGGAAAAAAAGATCGTCATACGCTTGCAGCGAACTCCGCTCTTGCGCCTCTTGCAGCAACTCGTGAATCACGTCCATCGCCTGCTCCACCGGCAGCACGTCTTTACCAAACTGCTCCCGAATCTCCCACGCTCGTGCCGCAATCGCATCGGAGCAGAGCTGGGCCAGTTCAGGGTCTCCGTCCGCCGTGGTCACCACCGACAGCCCCGCCCCTGCGAAGTCGCAATAGGGAAACCCGCCGAAAATCGAGACGTTCACGATCCCCGGTTTCTGCTCCCATTCGCGAGCCAACTCAAACAAATCGAACATCGGCCCCTCCGCCGTTCGCATGTTAAGGGTCGGCGGCATCATCGGCGGGTGCGCAGATCGAACCACAGGTTGCGCTCCGTCAAAGATCTTGCGCAAAAACTCCCCGGCTTCCATCGCCCGTTCGACCACATCGACGTGCGGATTGGTGTCATACGCAAACACACCGTCGCAATGCGCGACCATCTCCGGCGTGATGTTGCCGTGCAAGTCCATCTCCAGCAACAGCGGACGGTCTCCGATCAACTGCTTGACGGCAACCGCCAGATCACCCTCGACATCGTCCACTCCCTCGGCCATCATCGCTCCGTGCAAGAACAGAAACACCGCATCCGGCCGCTCCCGCTCAATCGGTTCGAGAATTTGCGACCTCATCCACGCATACATCTCCCGGTCGGTTACTCCGGACGAACCTGCCACGGCGCACAGCGTCGGAATCAACTCCCAGCCCTCGCGTTTTGCAATCTGCATGAAAGTTCCCACAGGCGTCCGTGAACCAGGAAATTGCTCCATGATCTCCTGCCCCGTCATCAGAACCCGCCACACATCCCGAGTCGATCCAATCGGGGAAAAGGAATTCGTCTCTTGGTTGAGTATCCCCACTGCGATCCGCTTTTTCATCTCCCGCCGGCCTCTCTGTCCTCTTTTTTCTACTTCATGAATTGGATCGTCGGCGTGTCCGCCCATTTCGTCAAACTGAGGGAGGCGATGGCGTTCAGATCGAGGTCGTGGAAGCGACCTTTTTCATACATCGGGAACGCCGCCGCCGCGATCATGGCGGCATTGTCTGTACAGAGGTCGAATGTCGGGAAGTGAACGCTGAATCCGACTTCCTCCGCCCGCTTCGCAAGCGCCGCACGCAACCCGCGGTTGGCGGCGACTCCTCCGGCGACGACGACGTTGTTGACACCTGTTTTTCGGACGGCACGCACGGTTTTCTCGACCAGAACTTCGACAACCGCCGCTTGGAACGACGCCGAGATGTCTTCTTGCTTCCACGGTTCTCCGCGTTGTTCGGCGTTGTGCATCGTGTTGAGCACCGCCGATTTCAAACCGGAGAAGGAAAAGTCCATCGATTCATCATCGATCCACGCTCTCGGGAACGCATACGCTTCCGGATTGCCCTCCAACGCCAAGCGATCAATCTGCGGACCGCCGGGGTACGGGAGCCCCATCGCACGGGCGACTTTGTCATACGCTTCCCCCGCTGCGTCGTCGCGGGTTCGTCCGAGGAATTCGAACTCGCCGTGTGCGGGCATGTGAACGATTTCTGTATGCCCGCCCGACACGACCAACGCCAAAAGCGGCGGTTCCATCCCGCCGGACAGGAAGTTGGCGTAGATATGGCCCGCGATATGCTGAACGCCGATCATCGGAATGCTCTTGGCCCAGCACAATGCTTTCGCCCACGAAACGCCGACGAGCAAAGCGCCGACGAGCCCCGGCCCGTACGTAACGCCAACAGCGGAGAGGTCATCGATCGTCATGCCCGCTTGCGTCAGCGCTTCTTCGACGACATCGTTGACGTTCTCCACATGGCGACGCGAAGCCACTTCCGGCACGACGCCGCCAAAGCGTTTGTGAATTTCGATCTGAGACGAGACGACGTTTGAGAGAATCTCGTTGCCGTCGCGAATCACCGAAGCGGACGTCTCATCACAGGACGTCTCGATGCCGAGGATGACGACCGGTTTGCCGGACGCACGATCGGCGTTGTATTTGTCACGCACTCGTTGTTGAAATCCCATACGAAGTTACTCCATTTCTACGTCTGTCATCGGACGCGGCAGATCGGCCCACATGATCATCGCGTCTTCGTTGTTGTCCGTATAATAGCCCTTGCGAATGCCGTGAGAGAGGAAGCCCAATTTCAGATAGAGATTCTGGGCGACGGTGTTCGAGACGCGCACTTCCAGCGTCATCCGCTCCGCTCCGTGGGCGATGGCGAGCACCATCAATTGCTTCATCAATTCTTCGCCGAGTTTCTTGCCCCGAAAATCGGGGTGAATGGCGATGTTCGTCACATGCGCTTCGTCGATGATGACCCATGTCCCGCCGTATCCGACGACGAGACCGTCCAACACCGCCACGACGTACTTGGCGAAATGGTTCTGGGTCAACTCCAACGCAAACGCTTCTTGCGACCACGGCAGCGAGAACGACTTGTGCTCAATTTCCATGATGCGCGGGATGTCGTCGAGCGTCATACGGCGATATTCCATGATGCCGATCATGACGTCTCGCCCCCCTTGGCTGCCGCTTGGGCCGCCAACCACTTCGCTTCCGCTTCGACCAACTGCAAATACTCGGGGGCAAAAGTCGCCGTGTCATGGAACTCCCCGGCTTGAAGCAACGGGATGCCGACATCGAGCAGATGGGCGGCACGCACAAAGTTCTGTGCGGGCGACGTGGCAAAGCGGACTTTGTCGCCGAGTTTTTCCTGAAGTTCGTCGCGGTGGTTTTCGGCACCGTCGCCCAAGAGGAGCACTTGCGCCGGCTTGGACTTGTCGAGACGGCGCACGACCATGCGGGAATTGATCCCGCGAACGATGTCATCGAGCACCAGCAGACGGTCTTCTTGAATCTTCACAAAAAAACCGTTCTGGTTCTCATACATCGCCGTGTACGCTTGCTTGCGACGTGCATCGAGCATCGGCACGACCAGCGCGTCGGAGAGCGCCCCGTGACGAGCCAACCCGTCCAGCGTCGAGACGCCGACCAACGGGATGTTCATCGCAAAAGCCATCGCTTTCGCCGCCGTCACCGCGATGCGCACGCCTGTATAGGAACCCGGACCCCGCCCGATCACGAAGCCCTTGAGTTGGGACGGTTCGATGTCGAGGTCGTTGAGCAGGTTTTCCACAAGCGGCATCAATTTCACGGAATGGTTGCGCGAGAGCTGCGTCGTCGCTTCGCCAAACAGCTTGCCGCGCTCTCCCACAGCAACGGAAAGCGAGGTCGTGGCAGTATCTAGTGCGAGGTAGGGCACAGTTGTTCCAACTCCTTTAGTCGTGCAGATGAGCGCGGGCCGGTTGCCGTCATCTGCAAATGACGACCGTCCCCCTCTGCGAGCGTGATGTGAACGAGCAGACGGTCTTCCGGAATCAAGTCCTCCAGAAATTCCGACCACTCGATCACCGAAACACCCTCGCCGTAAAAATACTCGTCATACCCGAGGTCTTCGTGTACCGCCGCGTCTCCAAGGCGGTAGATGTCCATATGGTAGAGCGGGATGCGCCCGTCATCGTATTCCTTGATAATCGTAAACGTCGGCGAAGAAACAGGTTCCTCCACACCGAGTCCACGCGCCAACCCTTGGGTGAACGTCGTCTTGCCAGCTCCCAGATCTCCCGAGAGGCACAGCACATCGCCCGGTTGGACCCGTTCGCCAAGGCGTTTCGCCAGCGCTTGGGTTTCCTCACTTGAGGCCGTTGCGTAGTTTAACACAAGTTCTCAACTCCTTAGCCGAAATGATTGTACCCTCTCGGCTTCAACTCATAGGTTTGTCCACCGCGTTGCAGCGTCACACCGACTGCACCGTCGGTGACACGGCCGATGACGGTGCACGTCAGGCCGTTTTTTTCAAAAAGCGCTTGCATCTGCTCGGCCGAGTCCGGTTGCATCGTGCCGACCAGTTGATAATCTTCCCCTCCAAACAGCGCCCAGTCAATCGCTTGCTGACCCGAGATTTCGGCGTAGCGTCTGACGCTTGCGTGCAGAGGGATCTGCTCCGCAAGAAGCACGAGAGTCACGCCGCTCATCTTCGCAATCTCGTTGCACTCACTGGCCAGACCGTCCGAAACATCGTTGAGCGAGGTGCAGACGCCCGATTCCAGCAGCAGCCTGCCAGCTTCGACTTGCGGGCGCGGGCGTTGATGGGCTTGGAGAAGAGGGTCGGCGACCTCCGTGGGAACGACTCCCTCCGAATGTTGCTGTTGGATGTACTGAAGCCCGGCCGCCGAACCGCCGACCGTCCCCGTCACGAACAGCAGATCGCCCGGTTTCGCGCCGGATCGAAGCAAAGCTCGTCCCGCTTCCACTTGCCCGAGCAGCGTGACGGAGATCACGAACGGCCCGCTGGTTTTCACGATATCACCGCCGACGACGGTGGTTTGGAACTCTTCGCAGATGTCGGCGACGCCCGTGTAGAGGTCTTCGAGGCGTTCGACGTCCATCTCAACGGGAATCGCCAACGAGATGACGGCGTGTTTGGGCAGGGCCCCCATCGCGGCGATGTCACTGATCGAGACCGCCAACGACTTGTATCCAAGCGATCGATCGTCGATCGTATCGCTGCGAAAATGCACGCCCTCCACGAGCATGTCGGTCGTTGTCACCACGTGGTGCCCTTGGGCATAGGCTGTAACAGCCGCATCATCCCCAATGCCGACGACCACGCTGTCGTCTCCCCTTCCGAGTCGTCCGGTGATCTTGTCGATCAAACCGAACTCCCCGATCTCACGTATCTTCACAGAATTCACCCGCCCTTATGTACCTTTTCCTATTATACCTATCCTTGCCTGATAAACGCAAAAAATGGCCTTCCGACCCTCTCTGCCGGATGTATTTTCAAAAAATTGCACGATTTACCCATTTTAATTTGGCGGATCTTCGCGTATTGTAGAAGTACCTATAAAAATCTAGGAAACTTATGACGAGGTGAACCTTTTTGGGCAGTATAGGGATGTTTCTAGCAGAATTGTTTTTCATGGGATCAGTACTTGCAGGTGTGGGGTTGTTGACCCGCTACGCACTTCAGCAAGCTTTGGATCACAAGGAAACGGGGGTCCGGCATTCTTCCAAAGAGCCGCACCGCTGCTCGTAAACACCAGATCAGCCAGCAACGTCGTCACGTCTCTATGAAAAAAGCTCCCACGACCCTCGGGTCGTGGGAGCTCTTTTTTTGTCCGTCGGCTTACTTCTTGCCTTGGATGTAGGTGTACTTGAGGTCCATGTCCGGGCCGGAAACGCGCGGGACCCAGTTCTTGACGTACGGCTTGGTCGCGAAGGAGGAAGCGCTGAAGTAGACCGGGCCGATCGCCATGTCGTTCATCAGGAGCTTCTCTGCGTCGTAGAGCGATTGCATACGCTTCTTGGCATCCGGTTCCGATTGCGCGGATTTGATCAGTTCGTCGTACTTCGGGTTCTTGTACTGCACGTCGTTGAACGGACCGTCGCCTACGAACAGGTCGAGGAACGTCATCGGGTCGTTGTAGTCCGCGCCCCAGTTGCTAAGCGAAATGTCGTAGTCGTGCGTGCGTTGCTTTTGCAGACGCAGTTTGAACGGAACCAGTTCGATCTGGACATCGATGCCGAGGTTCGTACGCCATTGTTCCTTGATGAACTCCGACCCTTTTTTCGAGGAGCTGGAGTCGCTGCACAGCAGTTTGATCGCCGGAAGCGACGTCATGTTCAGTTCTTTCAAGCCTTCCGCCAACAGGTCTTTGGCTTTCTTGAGGTTGTCGGCACGCTTGACGAGGTCGCCGTTGTGTTCACGGAAATCGCCTTGGCCGTCCGAGATGCCGGTCGGAACGAGACCGGTTGCGCCGGTGGAACCATCGTGATAGACCACGTCGGTGAATTTGTCGCCGTCCATCGCGTAGGTGAGTGCTTGGCGGATCTTCACGTTTGCCAGAACCGGACGCGCTTCGTTGTACTCCAAGTAGCCGGACGCGAGATCGGCGCGGCGGGAGAATTCGTCTTTTTTATCCTTGTAGCGATCCACTTGGTCTTCCAAGAGCAGCGCGCGGTCGACTTGACCGGATTCGTAGAGGTTCTCACGAGCGCCTGCATCCTTGACGACTTGGAAGGTCGCTTTGGTCAACTTGACATTCGCTTTGTCCCAGTAGGTGTCGTTCTTGACGAGTTCGACCGACTGTTCGTGCGACCAAGCGGACAGTTTGAACGGACCGTTGGACAATACTTTGTCCACGTCGCCGCCGAACTTGTCGCCCGACTTGTCAACGAACTCCTTCTTCTGCGGGAAGAACGTCGGGAACGCCAACTGTTCGAGGAAGAACGGCTTCGGAGAGGTCAGTTTGACTTCCAAGGTTTTCGCATCTTTGGCTTTGACGGCCACTGCATCGACAGAGCCTTTGCCGGCGTTGTACGCTTCGCCGCCTTCAATCCACGAGAGCATGAACGCATAGTCAGACTTGGTCGCCGGGTCGAGGCCGCGCTTCCACGCGTATTCGAAGTCTTGGGCGGTTACGTTCGAGCCGTCCGACCATTTTGCATCATCGCGCAGGGTGAAGGTGTAGGTTTTGCCGTCTTCGGACGTTTTCCATTCCTTCGCGACGCCTGCCACCGGGCGGCCTTTTTCATCGAGTCGGATCAGACCTTCGTTGATCTGTCCCAGTATGGTAAACGAAATGGAGTCGGTGCCTTTGACAGAGTCAAGAGACGGCACTTCATCGCCAATCGTCAAATTGATTTCTTGCGGTTCGTTCGTCGCCGCGGTGTTTTCTTTCGTTGCATTCGAATCGTCTTTCGTTCCACAGCCTACCAACGCGGCAGACAGCATGGAAACAGCCAGGCCAACGCCCATCCATTTGCGTTTGTTCATATCGTCACAGCCCCCTATTTAGATTACTTATTTGTATCTGAAAACTTAGACAAATATACCAGAAATCGGGTGCCTATACAATGATAAAAATAGCCAGCAGTCAATCAACTGCTGGCATCGTTTACAGCATTTTAGTAGATTCGCTTCGCACCCACGAATTTCGTTGCCCAGTACGTGCTGGAGAGAGATTGCGTGTAAATGCCTTTGGAGGAAAGCGCCGACATGAATTGGCCGTTCCCGAGATAGATTCCGACATGCGAGACTTGCCCGTTCATGCTCAAAGAGTAGAACACGAGATCGCCCGGCATCAGCTTGTCCGAGGAAACCGGAGTTCCCCACGTGTACATCGTCGCCGACGAGGTGCGTTGGATCGGCACGCCGTGCGTGGTGAACATGTAGTAGACATAGCCGGAGCAGTCAAATCCGGACGTCGTGCTGCCGCCCCACAGGTACGGGATGCCCACGTACTTGTAGGTGTCTTCTACGATGGTTTTCTTGAGCAGGGCGTGGTCGATGTTTTGTTGGGTGATCGGGCCGGCGATGCCGTCTGCAGACAGACCGTAGGCAGTTTGGAAGTCCTTGACTCCTTGCGCCGTGATCGGGCCGTAATAGCCGGTGATGCTCGGGTAGTTGTAATAGCCGAGCACATTCAAGTGCGTCTGCAAGTCGGACACGAGCGGAGAACTCATGCCAAGGGACAGGTTGGTATACGTCGTCGAGGTGGTCTCGGCGTGTGCCGCCTGCGGGTGCAGGGACGTCACGGTCGGAGCGAGCGCCAACATGGAAAGCGATGCGAAGGCCAAGGAGCGGAGAATTCTGTTCATGCGAGGGCTTCCTCCTCTGGGAATGTTGCATAATGAATGCATACTTGGATTCTAGCATACATGGTTGGAAGAGTTGGCTAGTAGATTCATCCAGTGAATATTCAGACATTATGTCAACACAATCCTCTGCCCGGCTACAGAACGATGCCTCGACTTTCGAACACTTCCCGCCCGAAGCGGCGCATCTCCTCGAGGAGGAAGTAGGCGTCGCGGTAGTTCTCGTCTTGCAGATGAAGTTCGACGATTTCGTACATCGTGTCGTCCCACTCGCCCGCTTCTCCGAGTCGCTTGAAACAGTCTACCGCTTTCTGCAAGCGGCGCAGTCCCTCCTCTCGCTGACCTTGTTCGATCGCGATACGGCCGAAGACGCGGTTGACCCATCCTTGGTGAACATGCAGTTCCGGGAGCAAGTTGCGCGCCGTCTGGCAAACTTCCTCGGCTCGTTGCAGCTCGCCCGTGAGCACGAAGACTTTGGCGAGTTCCACACAGGCGATTCCCTGCTGTTCTTTGTTACCGAGTCCGTGGAATTCCTCGATCACGTCGCGAAGCATGGGGATTGCCTCCTCTGCTCGTCCCACGCGAGCCAGCAGAGCTGCGCGGGTGACTTGCAGGCGCAAGGTCATCACGGTGTTGTCGAGACCCACGAAGATCGCCAGCGCTTTTTCCGAAAATTCCTGAGCTCGTTTGAGTTCGTGCAGACGCTGGTAGGTGAGCCCGAGGCCCAAGTAGACCTCTCCGATCTCATGGAGGTTCTCCAAGCCCTCGTAGAGTTTGGACGCTTCCTCATAGAACGCGATCGCGTCATACATCAGACCCAGTTTCGCGTGTGCCGAACCCAAGTGATGGTAGATCGAAGCGCGCAGGGAGGAATCGACGTCCGGCAGTCGTTCGGCCGTTTCCAGCGCGCGTTGCCAATGGTAGACGGCGAGTTGGTAGCGGTGGCGGAAGAACTCCAACTGGCCGAGGTAGCGCAAGACTTGCAACATCAGCGGGTGGTCCTTGCGCAAAATCGCCTGTTCCATCACGAGATGAAACGCGCTCTCCGACTCTTCATAGTGTTCGGTGAACAAGTAGCATTCGGCGAGATCGAATTGAATCTCAAGCATCGGAATCTGCGGACGCGGGGTCTCCACGAGATCGACCAACAGCGGGATCGCCGAAGCGTATTCGCCGGCGGAGACCATCGCACGCGCCATTTTGTAGGTGGAAATGTATTCGAGGTTGAGATCGACATCGACAAGCAATCGCTCCAACGGAACTTCTAACTTGTCCGCAAGTGCGTACAATATCGTGTAAGATGGCCGGGCGCGGTCAGATTCGATTTGAGAGATCATGCTCGGGGTGCAAATTTCACGAGAGAGATCGATCTGCGTCAGACCTTTTTTCAAGCGGAGTTCACGGATTCGTTGGCCCAAGGAGAACATGGGATAGCACCTGCCTTTATTCGCTAGTGTGTATATTCGAATTATACATCAGGAGAATAAGAGCGTCTATACAATAATTAATTATCACTTACCATTCCAGCGAAATCGTATTAAAAGCAAGAGACCGCTCATCGAATTCGAACCGAACAGACCTGCCGTTCACTCCCTGCAAGCATACGGAAGCAAAAAAAAGGCCCCCAGTCGCGCTGTCGCGCACCGGGGGCTGAACAATGGAAAGTTGTGGTGTGATTCCGTCTCTTTTATCCTACTCAAGTTCTACGAACAAGTCAATATATTTTCAGAAAATTTACGTTTATTACGACTGAATTACGTCCGTGTTACAGAGAAGTGGAGACGGTTTCCGGCGTGAGGTTGCGTCGAGAGAGCGAGACGCGGCCTTTTTTCAAATCCACACCGAGGACGCGGACGTCGATGATGTCGCCGACTTGCACGACGTCCATCGGGTTTTTGACGAAGCGGTCGGCAAGTTCGGAGATGTGGACGAGGCCGTCCTGCTTGACTCCGATGTCTACGAATGCGCCAAAGTCCACGACGTTGCGGACGGTGCCTTTGAGGATCATGCCCGATTGAAGGTCTTCCATCTTGAGCACGTCTTTGCGCAGGAGCGGCGGTTCCAACTCATCGCGCGGGTCGCGGCCGGGCTTTTGCAGCGCTTCGACGATGTCTTTGAGCGTCGGCACCCCGACTTGGAGAGATTCGGCCGTTTGTTGCAAGTTCAAGCTTTGCAGACGTTCTTGGACGAGGTCCCGCTTGGCGGAGTTGGTGACGTCCGCCACGTGGAGTCCGAGTTCGGCGAGCAGTTTCTCCGCGGCTTCGTAGGATTCCGGGTGAATCGGCGTGTTGTCGAGCGGGTACACCGCATCGGGGATGCGCAGGAAGCCGACCGCTTGCACGTAGGTTTTCGGGCCCAGACGCGGGACTTTGCCCAGTTGTTTGCGCGAGGTGAATTTGCCGATCTCTTCACGGTACGCGACGACGTTTTTGGCAACGGTCGCAGAGAGGCCGGAGACGTACGAGAGCAGCGAGGGCGACGCGGTGTTGAGATCGACGCCGACAGAGTTGACCGCCGATTCGACGACTGCGCCGAGCTGTTCTTCGAGATGCTTCTGCGAGACATCATGCTGGTATTGGCCGACGCCGACCGATTTCGGGTCGATTTTGACCAGTTCCGCCAGCGGGTCTTGCAAACGGCGCCCGATGGAGATCGCCGAACGCTCGGCGACGTCGAGGGACGGGAATTCTTCGCCTGCGAGTTTGGAAGCGGAGTAGACCGAGGCTCCCGCTTCGTTGACGATGAGATAAGCGAGTTCGCGGGGCGATTTGCCCGACGTCGGGCTTTCCAGTTCACCGATCAGTTCGGCGACAAACGCTTCCGTTTCACGAGAGGCGGTGCCGTTGCCGATGGCGATGACTTGGACGTTGTTTTTTTCGATCAGGTTGGTGAGGATTTTTTTCGCTTCGTTGATTTTGTTGTTCGGCGGGGTCGGGTAGGTGACGGCGATGTCGAGGACTTTGCCTGTCTCGTCGACGACCGCCACTTTGCAGCCGGTGCGGTACGCTGGGTCGACCGCCATGACCGTTTTGCCGCGCACGGGCGGTTGCAAGAGCAAGTTGCGCAAGTTCTGGGCGAAGACTTTGATCGCCTGTTCCTCCGCTTTCTCCGTCAAACTGCCTCGGACTTCGCGCTCGATGGACGGAGCCAGCAGGCGTTTGTATGCGTCTTCCAGCGCCGCCCGCAAATGCTCATTGGCTGCGGTCGGCTTGTTCGGCATGTGCAATCGTTCCAGCAACTGCTGAATCTCGCCCGTCGGAGCGGCGATGCTCACGCGCAGGGCGTCTTCGCGCTCGCCGCGGTTCATCGCGAGGATGCGGTGCGGCGGGACTTTCGCCAGCGGTTCTTCGTAGTCGGCGTAGATCGCGTAGACGTCCGTCTCTTCATCCGCTTTGCCTGTGGCGACGCTTTTGATCGAACCTTTGCGCAGGGTGAGTTCACGGACTTTCTGGCGGGTCGTCGCGTGATCGGTGACGTCCTCGGCGAAGATGTCGAGCGCTCCTTGGAGGGCTTCCTCTGCTGTGGTGACGCCTTTTTCTTCGTTTATGTAGCGGGCGGCTTCGGCGAGTACGTCACCCGTCGGGTGGTCGAGAAGCCAGCTCGTGAGGGGTTCGAGACCTTTTTCCCGTGCGACGGAAGCTCTCGTCTTGCGCTTCGGTCGGTAGGGGCGGTAGAGGTCGTCCAGTTCGGTCAGCGTTTTCGCGCTCTGGATGGCGGTTGTAAGTTCAGGGGTCAGCTTGCCCTGCTCGTCGATGAGGCGGTGTACTTCCTCTTGGCGAGACGCGAGGTTGCGCATGAATTGCAGGCGCTCTTGGACGTCGCGCAGTTGGTTTTCATCGAGTTCGCCGGTCATCTCCTTGCGGTACCGGGCGATGAACGGGATCGTGTTGCCCTCGTCGAGTAGCCCGACGGCGGCTTCGACTTGGTTGTGCCGCAAGTGGAGTTCTTCGGCGATGCGGCGGGTAAAATTCTGTCGTGTGTCGGTCAAAGCTGTTCCTCCTTCGTGCAATCGGTCTTGCTCTACTCTTCGCGTTGCAAGCCGGGAAGTCCTCGTACCAGCATGCCCAAAATTATTGTGCGAGGACGAGATACGCGACGTAGAGAGCCAGTACCAGCGTGGGAATCAAGGCGACGGAAGCGACTTTGACATGCCCCCGACGCATGTTGAGGATGGCGAACGCGTGCAGGATCAAAAAGTACGGCGCGTAGGTAAAGCGCGGGGTCATGCCGAGGTAGAACAGAAACGGAGTCAGGCACAACGTCGAAATCAACAACCAGATAAAATGACGACGCCAGATCGCGACGGCCGCCGTGATCGCCGCGAGGATCGCTCCGGGCCAGATGAATTGAAACAGGAAGGCGAGAAAACTTTCCATAGAGGAGGACATGGGACACCTGCCTTGTCTGCGGATGGGATGGGAAACGCTTCTACAGGAAAAACACCACTCCTCACGCGAAGTGGTGCTTCTCTCTCTATTCGCCGTGCGTCGGAATTCGAAGCGGGTTGCGCTTCGCTCCTTTGTACATGAACTGGAACACTTCTTCCTTGGTCGGCAGAGCGGGAATCGCCCCCATCTGCGAGACGGTGAGCGCTCCGACGGCGGCGCCGTAGCGGGTCATCTCTTCGATTTCTTCGTGCATGGCGAGCGAATAGTCGATGCCCCGCCCTTGGATGCGATCCGCCAATTGGCGGAGGAACCCTGCGACGAAGCCGTCTCCGGCTCCCGTCACATCGACGGGCGTCACACGAAACGTCGGGACGCGTCGGCGGTGCTTGGGCGTGATGTAATACACGCCCCGCTCTCCCAAAGTCACGAAGACGATCTTCGGCCCCAGATCGAGCAACATCTGCGCTCCTTGCTCCACATCTTCCGTGCCGGTGAGGAACGTCATCTCCGACTCGCTGACTTTCAACACGTCGGTCAACGCGATCGTGTCGAAGATCTTCCGCTTGCCTTCCTCTTCCCGCCCGCGCCAGATGCCCAGTCGGAAGTTGACGTCGAACGAGGTGATGACGCCGTGCTTGCGCGCCAACTCCAACGCTTTTCGAGTTGCTCGGGTCGCTTCGGGCAACACCTGCGTCACCGAACCGACGTGGACGATGCGCGAGTTTTGAATCCACTCTTCGCGAATGTCGTCTTCGCTGAGCAGCATGTCGGCCGACGGGTCGCGGTAGAAATGGAATTCATGCTCGCCATTGTCCGCCACGGCGATGAACGCAAGCCCTGTCTTGGCTTCCGTCGTGCGCACGCACCCGACCGTATCAACCCCGTACTGCTCCAACGTCCCGATCAAAAAGTCCCCGAACGGGTCCTGTCCAAACTTGCCGAGAAACGCCGCATGCCCGCCGAGCTTGGCCACGCCGACAGCGACATTCGCCGGAGCGCCGCCCGGTTTTTTCTCAAACGCGGGGACTTCCGCCAGACCGACACCGCGCGCAGACGGTGTGAAGTCGATCAGCATCTCCCCAATCGCTAACACGTCAAACATGGAAAATACCCCCTGTTTTGCTCTCTACAGCCCAGTATACCACGCCTGCCCGAGATACGCCCCGAGGAGACCGAACAACGCGGAGGACAGCACGTACAGCACCGCGAGTACGGGCTTTTTTTTCTCAACAAGCCCCACCGCTTCCACCCCGAACGTGGAAAACGTCGTAAACGCCCCCAACAGCCCGGTTCCAAAAAGCAACGTCGCCGTGGGACTCAGCTCCGCCCCGTACAACGCGCCCAAACAAACCGAGCCTGCCACGTTGATCAAAAACGTCCCGAGCGGGAACCCGCCCTTCCACCGTTTCCCGACGAATCGGCTCACTCCGAACCGCAGCGGCGCACCGACACAGCCGCCGAGCAACACCCAGAAAGCTCCCATCTATCGTGCCACCTCCTGTGCAATTCCCGAACGACCCCGCCGACCCAGCCACGTGCCGGCCCAGGCAAGCAGGACCCCTCCGACGAGGCTCCCGACCACATACAACGTCAATTCGCCCCACTGCCCGTGTCGCAGCAGAGTCACCGAATCCACGCTAAACGTCGAGAACGTCGTGAACCCGCCCAGCACCCCCGTTCCCAGTCCCACGCGCACCCACTCCGGCACACGACCTGTGCGAGCGGCATACGCATGGAGCAGTCCGAGCAAGAAACACCCGACCCAATTGATCCCGAGAATCTTCCAAGGCACGGCGGTCACCCACACGCTCACTCCGTAGCGCAAAACGGCACCGAACGCACCGCCGATCATGACGGCGAGATATTGCCCGAACATGCACCCACCACTTCCTTTTTTCTATAAAAAACGAGCCCGCACGCCTCGGCGCGGACTCGCTGCCTATCTCGCGGACCAGATCGTCCAGCGGTCTTGCTCCACGATCTCTTGCGGCGGCAGTTTGTCTACGATATAGTCTACCAAATCTGCCAGCTCGCTGTCGTTCAACTCGTGCAAAATCGAACGCCCCGTCCGCGCCAAGAGATCGTTTCGCAACTCGTCCCCCGTCGCATACACACGGCGCGTCTCCCAGACGTTTTGCTCCGTCACATCGGCAAAGCCTGCCTCCTGCAACGCTTCGTTCATCGTCCGGGAGTCATGCCGCCGTCCGACCTCCCGATCCCGAAGCCGTGGGTACTTCTCCAAAAAATACCCGCGCAAGTGCGTCTCGCTGCCCGGCAACAAACAGTCTTCCGGCGTGCGGTTCTGCACCAGCAAGACCCCGCCCGGTTTGAGAATCCGCCGAGCCTCTGCAAAGCACGCCGCCAAATCGCGTTGGGGCAGGTGATGTGTCAACGCCCGTTCCAGCACGACGTCCGCCACGCCGTCCGGCAACCCCGTCGCCAGAGCGTTGCCCTGCACGAACTTCACGTGGGAAAACTCGGCACAGTTTACTCGCGCCGCCGTCAACATCTCTTCGGAGAAGTCAACGCCCGTCACCTGCGCCGCACCCATGTCGGCCAACGCTTTGGAATAGATGCCGCCCCCGCACCCGATATCCGCAACCTGAAGTCCTTGCACGGGAAAAAGCCCACGCAGGAGTTCGCTCCACGATGCGTTGGCTTCCCGTTTCGCATAGGTATCGCGGTTCTTCTCCGCGTGAAAGTCGATTGGCATGGTCAGCACTCCCCTTTTATTCCCAGTTTATCATGGGGGAGAGATTCTGAGGAGTTTGCTTTGGCGTTCGAGGCAGTATTTGACGATCTTGTTGCGGTGGGCGTTTAGGAGTTGGGTGAATTCCAGCCCGTACAGATGGAGCTGTACCTCCTCCAGATACTCCAAGCGCCGCACGATGGCGGCAAACTCCACGTCGCTCTGGGGCAAACGAATCGTCCCCGACAATTCCTGTTCCAACGCAAGCCACGGAAGGCGTGACTTAAACGAAAACCCGCCCCCGCTCAAATCGCAGACGTGTACCGGAACCCCGCGTCCGTCCGGCCGTTTCAACTTGCCTTCCAACGCCACCGGCACGCGAAAAAAATTCCGCCGCTGCACTTTGCGAATGTCCTCCTGTCGCGGCGTCGCAACGACCAACTGGGGAATGTCCTCCCCTTCGACGTCCAAAGCGACCGTCGTGAACGTGTAGAACGCGCGGTGCTCAATCGTATAGCCCAGGCGAACTCGTTCGCCGGCGGGGATGCGCACGGGAATGCTCTTGGGACCAAGCGGCACCTCGAGCACGAGCGTGTTCGGCCCGACTTCCTGGACACGAACGCGGTACAACGTCTCGCCGCTTCCTTCTTGCATACGATACAACGTCACGACTTGAAAGAGTTTGGGCATCGTCATCGTCAGGCCTCCTTTTGGGCCGCTTGCTCCTATGATCTACGTCAACTCGACCAACGTTCCGCCCTCGTCGTGGGTTCCTTTGATCCACGCACGAAGCACATAGGTTCCCGGCGGAACAAGTTGGTGGTCGAAGCCTTTTTGATCCCATTCGGTTTTGAAGACGCGCGAGTCGCCCGGCTCAATGACCAGCGTGGTCAGCACTTGCGCAAAAAACTTCCCCGCGCTCCACTGCCACACGATCTGTTCGTCCCGTTCCACGGCCACGTCAAAGCGCTGCGCGCTGGTAAACGTCACCTCATGCGGTACCTCGCTGTCATTGTTCCACGTAAGCGTGATCCGCACGGTCTCTCCCCGGCTGTACGTCGGTTTGTCGGTCCGCACGATGAGCATGTCTGCGCCCTCCTCTCTGCTTTCAGACATCGTATTCGCTGTGATACAATATCAGTACAGACAAGTCGAAAAAGGATGAATAGACATGAGCCTCGAGATCAAAAAAATAGACGTCTGCATCGGCAACACCGACAAAGGCACCGATTGGGTCCTCGAAGAACTCAAAAAGGACCACCCCGACCTCAAAGGTCAACGCTGGGGCTGCTTGGGCAATTGCGGCAACTGCTACAAAAAACTCTTCGTCATGGCGAACAACCGCCACCTGATCGAAGCCGATACCAAAGAGGAACTCTTGGAAAAGCTCAAACCCGAGATGGCAACCGAATAAGCGTACGAAAAAAGCCGTGTAGACAAATGTCTACACGGCTTCTTTTCTGTGGTACCAATCAGGGATTAGTAACCACCGGTTGCTCCGTAGCCCGGAACGAGCAGGAAGAACAGGACAAAGATGATCAGGAAGACCACCGCCCAACGGGTGTAACCGCCGAAAACGCCGTACATGAAACAGACCCCCTTTCCGTTGATCCATTCCCAAGCGTGTTCGCTCACTTGCGTCAGCCTGAGTCCTGATACTACTACATGCGGAAAGGGTCTGTTTCGTAAGGGACAGACACCCAAGTTGTACAAAATTGGGCGGTTTGGGGTCTTAGTTGATCAGTTTTGCTTTTTGGAGCAGGGAATGCAGAACGGTCGCCGCCGCTTCGCGGGTGGTCGAATCGTTCGGGTGGAACTCGTAGCCGCCGTTGACCGCTTCGCCGGTCATGAGGCCGAATTCCGTAACGTTCGCGATGCTGTCCTTCGCGTAGTCGGAGAAGGAGGAAGCGTCTGCGTACGCTTGGTGGGACGGAGTGCCGTTCTGTACGTTCAGGAATTTCAGCGCTTTCGAGAGCATGACGGTCAGGTCTTGGCGGGTGATCTGCGCGTTCGGATCGAACGCGTTGTTGCCCACGCCGTTGACGAGGCCGGCTTCGTAGACAGCCGCTACATCGTTTGCGAACCAGTCAGATGCGTTCACGTCGGTGAACGGAGCCGATTTGGTTGCGTTCAGACCCAGTGCGCGGGTCAGCAACGCAGCAAACTCTGCGCGGGTGACTTCGTTCTGCGGAGAGAAGGTCGTAGCCGACGTTCCGTAGACGAGGAACTTGTCTGCGAGCGATTGGATGTTGGATTCTGCATAGGAGGTGCTGATGTCCGAGAACGCAACCGCGTGGGTCGCCACTGCATAGGTGGAGAAGCCCGGACGGTTGATGGTGACCGTTACGGTGCCGTCTTCGTTCACGGTGAAGGTTGCCGGTACGGAACGTACTTGGCCGTCTTCGATGAACAGCACGCCTGCTGTGGTCGGGTCAAAGTTGCCGTCGACCACGAAGGAGCGCTTCACGTACTCGGTGCCGACTTCGATCGGAGTCGATTGGTCGCCGTTGACGACGTTCACTTCGTAGGAAACCGGAGTGCCTACGACCGTAGCGCCCGAAACTTGGGTGGAGAAGGTCGAAGTTTGATCGCCTGCGTTGTTCACGGTGATCGTTACGTTTGCGCCTTCCGGTACGTTCTTGAGAACGGAAACCGGCAGTGCAACGGAAGCGTTGCCCGTGGTCACGATGACGGAGTTTCCGGCTTGAGAGCCGTTGAGCAGAGCGACTTGCTCAGGGGTCAGGGAGACTTGTGCTTGTTGGTCGTTGGTCGTCGGAACGACGATGACCACAGCGATCGGCGAGTTGTTTGTAGACGCCAAGGTGTTTTTCAGATCATCGTTGGTAACGGTCCCTTTGACCGTTTTCCCATCGGTTTTGGTGTCCGTTTTCACTTCGCCCTTGCTTTGGCCTTGGTTCAGGACTTGGTTGACGTTCACGTCTTTGCCGTGACTGCCGCCGTTGCCGTTGCCGTTGCCGTTGCCGTTGCCGTTGCCGTTGCCGTTGCCATTGCCATTACCGTTGCCACCGCCGTTACCATTGCCGCCACCGTTGTTTGGGGGCATCTGGACAACTGTGAATTCGTCAGTAGCTACATCGGTGCCTTGACCAACGACAACTTTATAGGTCCCAAACCCAGCCAAAACAGGCAAGCTAAAGGTATTCGAATACACGCCGTTGGTCACAGTGAGATCCGTGAAGTACAAAAGCGAATTGTCCGGACTGAGGACTTTAACAATGACGTCATTGTAGGTGGAAGTCCCTGTGATCTTTACGAGTTCCCCTTGATACTTCGACGTGATATCCGTCAAGGTGACACCGCTGACTGGTTGAGTCGCATAGGCCGGAATCGAGGCCGTGCTCGCCAGCAAGGCTGCACCTGTGAGAAGTGTCAACAGTTTTTTCTTCAACTTGTTCAACCTCACTTTCATTAAATCAATCGAACCTAGTTCGTACTATGCCCGACTGATTTAGTAACTGATTCTGTCCTACTTAAGTTCAACCGAATCGCTCAGCGAGCTGCCAACGTTCAGCAGGCTCGGGGTCAGCGAATCTGCAACCGAGACTTTAACCCAGTAGTCAGTACCGGTAGCGCCCGGGAATTGAGCAACCAGATCTTGGCCGACTTTTACGTTCGACTGTGCCGAAATTGCAACCGGAGTCGTGCCTTTCATCAGTTGGAAGACCACGACGGTATTGCCGACGTAGTGCGGCGCAACCAACGGGTTGTCGTTCAACGAAACGGTAGCGGTCAGACCGAAGGTGCGGTCAAGCGTCTTCTTGTTGAAGACCAGGTATTTCGCTTGTACCGGAGCCAAGTTCACAACGACATTTGCAGTCGAAGTGATCGTCGGGTCTGCGACCGATGCAACTTGAACGGTCAGCGTAACCGATTGAGTACCGGAGGACGGAGTTTTCACCAAAACGCCATCGTTGTTGATGAATTCCGTGTTGCTGGAACCGATCACTTTGTAGTTGAGGGTAGCGCTGGTCGGCAGGGTCAATACCGGTTTGTTGACTTCCTTGGTGTTGGTTACGTTACCTTGGAAGGACTCTGCTGCGTTGATGACATCTTCTTGGGCGGTGGAGTTATCGGTCACGCCAAAGGAATGATAGACATCGTAGACGGAATCGTAGGTGTCATCTGCGTTGAAATGCACACCGACAACTGCAACTTTGTATTGGCCCGGGGTCAGATGTTTCACGACCGGGTCGTTGTTTTCATCCACGGTGCCGTCTACATACGAGCCATCCAGTTGGAAGGTCTCAGTGCCCGGGTTGATCGGGGTGTATTCGCCGGTTACCGGATCTTTCTCAGCTTTGACTGCCATTGTACCGATTTGTACGTCATCGAGGCCGTAGACGTCAACTTCCAAGTAGTTGATATCGTCTGCAGAGACTTTGACAGACAGATCGGTCGTGTCTTTCACGCCGTCCTCGTTCGGCGAGATGGTTTCGTTGGTCAGCTTGATGTCTTGCAAGCCGAAGCCGGACTTCACGCCTTCGTCGCCCACGTTCACGACGAACGGCAGGTGCAAGGACGGTTGGCCAGCAGCTTCCAAGAGAACTTCGCCTTCGTAGACGCCAGCCACAGCTGCCGCTTTCGGTGCGAGGTTCAGAGAGAACGCTTGGGTCGCGCCCGCTTTTGCAGTAACGGTGCCATTCGTGAGGCCCGCCAAGGAGACGTCAATGTTGTTGACATCCGGGGTCGCGATCGGGTGGCTCGGATCGGACGTTACAGACGGGTGCATGTGAACCGAAGCGGTGTAGGTCAGGTTTTGACCCGACGTGTTTTTCACTTGCAGGGTTTCGGTTTTCGCAGCTGCGCCCGGTTGCATCAGACCGAAGCTGACGTTGTCGTTGAAGTTGGTGACGTTTTGACGGGTCAGGTTCTTGTCGAGAATCGTGATTTGATCCACAGATTCGAGAACTGCCGGAGTGTCGATCGCTTTGTCAACATTGGTACGACCTGCGCCTTGGGAGTACACATCGTACTGCTTGTTGGAAGCATCGGAAATTTCCGTAGCGGTGTTCGCAAGAGCAGCACGGATGTCAAACGGAGTCCAATCCGGGTGAGCTTGCTTCACGAGCAATGCCATACCTGCAACGTGCGGGGTCGCCATCGAGGTACCCGAGATGCGGTTGTAAGCTTCCTTGTAAGAAGCGGTCGGGTCTGCCTTGCCATAAGCCGGCCAGGTGGACAGGATGTTCACACCCGGTGCCACGAGGTCCGGTTTGATGTCGTAGTTGCCGCCTGCAAGCGGGCCACGGGAGGAGAAGGTAGCCATCGTGTCGCCACGAACGGCCGAGCCTTGGATGTTGCTCAGCGTGATCTGGAGCGGAGTGCCCGGGTTTGCGATCAATTGGCGTGCGATCTCACGACCTTCAAGACCCGCCATGTCAAATGCCGGGATGTATTCGAAGCTGTCCCCGACATAGCCGTTCGGGCCCACGTTGCCGCCACGACCGTCCAACAATTTCGGAGTAGACTCATCGAGAACCGGTGCCCCGTTCAATGCGTTACCGTTGAAGATCACGATCGCTTTTGCACCTGCATTTTTCGCGTTGGCGATTTTATCAACGAACGGAAGGTCGCCGCGGGAAACGAATGCCACTTTGCCGGTCATATCAATGCCGTCATAGTCTGCCGGATAGCCGAGGCCTGCGTAGACTGCGTCAAGCGGTGCGGAACCCAGCTCCGTTGCGAAGTCTTCGTGGCCGGTCGTCCAACCCATGTTGAGCAGGCTGTGAGTTACGCCGGTCGTCACGGAGTCGGTTGCGTTCGCGGTGTAGTGGTGGCTCAAGGAAGTCGCAGCACCGACGGAGATCGCCAGCTGCGAAGATGCCGGGGAACCGTTGGAGTAGTAGTAATTGCCTTTGTCTGCTGCGTTGCCGTTCGCGATGACCGCTACGACGCCGGAGAGAACTGCGTTGTTGATTGCGATCGCATCCGGGGAGTTCGGGTCTTTCTCACCGTCAGAGCCCAGCGACAAGTTGATGACGTCCATGCCGTCCTTGACTGCATGTTCGATCCCGTCGATAACTTCTGCGGAAGAACCGGAGGACTTACCGGTAGCCGGATCATAGCCGAGAACTTTGTAAGAGTAGAGATCGGATTCGTACGCGATCCCTTTTTGTACGATGTCAGAAGTCGGGTTGACCGCGCGTCCGACGATGGTGCCGGAAACGTGCGTGCCATGCTCGGAACCTGCAACGCCGTTGTGCGGAATGTCCTCATACGGATCGTTTGTGTGGTTCTTCGCGTTGTAGCCGCCTTTGTAAGCCAGTGCGAGGTCCGGATGGAGGTAGTCAACACCGGTGTCGATGACGCCGATTTTCAGACCTTTACCGGTAAAGCCTTTCGCCCATGCGGTTTGTGCGCCGATTTGATCGAGCGGCACGGTATCGAAATTAGCGTCAGCGCCTACTTGCTCCTCGGTCGCGTCCGGAATGTTGTAATAGGTGCGGTTTTCAAAAATCGATTTGACACCCGGAATGGTTGCCAATTTCTCGATTTGGTTCGCCGGAACGGTCACTTCCATCCCGTTGAGAACGGTGTTGAATTGACGTCCGACTTTCATGTTGATGCCCAGAGATTTTGCTTTCGATTGAACCGTTGCTTGCTCGGTCGCAATCGCGCTCTCGGAGGATTCAGCCGCCAAAGCCGTGTTGCCGGACTTCGCTGCGTATTGACCTACTGCTACCGGTTGGGAAGCAAGGGTCAAGATAACGGTAACCAGGTTGCTGGACCCGGTTTCGATTTTCGGAGAAATAAATGCACTTGCCAATTTCGTAGCTTCAGCTTGCTTCACAGCTACAAACTTAGCGTTTTTCAGGTTCGCAGACACGCTTTCCACGGTAGATGCGGAAGCAGCGCTTTGGAACGGAATGCCGCCGACGAGCAGCGCGGAAGCAAGTGCGAGAGATGTTACTTTCGCCACTTTTTTCTTTTTCAAAAAAATCTCCCCCATTTCTCAAGACACATGTTTTACAGATTAACAGTAGTACTTTAGAACGTAAAACAATTTACCAGAGCCCCACTTGGCGTTCTATCGCAGAAACTGCCAGAACGAGTAGAACTATTTTCCTACCTGCACGAATTATAGCACTTCTAGAAAAGTACAGGAATACTAAATGTTCATTTTTTTGAGAAAATACACAACATTTTTTTATTGACAAAAAGCCCGATACAATGCGCACTCGGGCTTCTTTTTATCTTTTCGTTATTTGTTGTGTTTTAAATAAGCTAATGTTCCCTCTACCATCAATTGAACTCCATAAAACAGCGACTCTTCCTCAATGTCAAACCCCGGATGATGGATGTTGTATCCAACGTGAACGGGGTCCGGATGTTTGCATCCGAGCCAGTAGAAGCAACCGGGCACTTTTTGCAAGAAATAGGCGAAGTCTTCACCGCCCATGGAGGGGGGCGCCTCCAAGACTCGCTCACGCCCGAGCACGTCGGTGGCGACGGAGCGCATCAGGTCAACGGCAGATTTGTGGTTAAGCACCGCCGGGTAATGGAATTGATAATCCAGTTCGTAGCTGGCCCCGTATGCTTTGGTGATGCCGTCGATGATCTGCTCCATGCGCTTGGGAATCTCTTCGCGCAACAGCCCGTCGAACGTCCGCACCGTGCCTGTCATTTCGATAACGTCGGCGATGACGTTGTACCGATAGCCGCCGTTGATCGTGCCAATGGTCAATACTGCCGATTGCAAGGGATCGACTTGGCGGGAGACGACCGCTTGCAGAGCGGTAATCACTTGCGCCGAGATTTGGAGCGCATCGACGGTCATATGCGGATAGGCACCGTGTCCGCCCGTGCCCAAGATGCGCAGGGTGAATTCATCGGCCGCCGCCATCGCCTCGCGTTCTGCAACGGCCATATACCCCGCCGGATAGACCGGAGCCATGTGTTGCCCGAGGATGAAATCGACACCGTCGAGCGCCCCCTCGGCGATCATCGGTTCTGCACCGCCGGGGCCTTCCTCGGCCGGTTGGAACAAGAACACGACGTCGCCTTCTAATTGGTCGCGAAGTTCGCTGAGGACGGTCGCCGCCCCGAGCACCATCGTGGTGTGGGCATCGTGCCCGCAGGCGTGCATCGTCCCCGGCACGGTGGATTTGTAGTCGCAGGTCTTCACGTCTTGGATCGGCAGCGCGTCCATGTCGGCACGCAGCGCAATCGTCTTGCCGGGCTTGCCCCCGCGCAGGCGGGCGACGACTCCCGTTTTGGCAACGCCGGTACGAACTTCAAGCCCCAGCTCCGTCAGCCAGTCGGCGACGATCTTCGAGGTGCGAAACTCTTGGAACCCAAGTTCCGGATGCTGATGAAAGTCTCGGCGGCGCTCCACCAATTGAGGATGCAGGTCGCGAATACGGCTGGCGATTTGGTCACGCAGGGTCACGGTCATGGAGTGAACCTCCCACATTTTTCTTTCTATTGTAACAAAAAAAGGGACTGTCAGCGGCAGCCGACAGTCCCTTTTTTTCTCGTACAACTTATCGTTGTTGGCAGGCTTCCACGAAGGAGCGGAAGAGAGCGAGGAACGAGCGGTCCTTGTGCCACATCAGTTCCGGGTGCCATTGCACGGCAAGCAAGTACGGGCCTTCCTTGCGTTCGTACGCTTCGATGACACCGTCGTCCGCAACAGCCGTCGCCACCAGTCCCGGTGCCAGATCGCGCACCGCTTGGTGATGAAACGTGTTGACGCCGATGCGATCGCGACCTTCGAAGAGACGATGCAACGTCGTGTCCGGCGTGAGGGTCACGTGGTGCGCCGCATACCAATGCGGAGCGCGTTGGTCGTGTTGCACCAACTCGCCGTCTTTTTGCGAGTCCAAGTCTTGGTACAACGTGCCCCCGAGGTAGACGTTGATCACTTGCATGCCGCGGCAAATCCCGAATACCGGCTTGCCTTGCTTCTGCATTTCGTCGAACAGTATCGCTTCGATCCAGTCCCGCTCCGGGCAGATCTCACCCAGACCCGGCACCGGTTGCTCGCCAAACGACGTCGGCGTGATGTCAACGCCGCCCGACAGGAGCAGACCGTCCAGACGGTGTGCGAGGTCGCGTACGTCCTCTTCCTTCTCCAGATACGGAATGATGAACGGAATGCCGCCCGCTTCCGCCAACCCGTTGGTGTACCCTGCTGCCAAGAAACAGCCGATAGGGCTCCCCGGATTGGGGTGGTTCACTAATTTACCGGATACCCCGATGATCGGTCTCATGCTGGTACGATCTCCTCTCCCATTGTCCTGCCAACAGTTTATTCAGCCCACGAGTTCAGGTAACGCTCTTGCTCTTCGGAAAGCTTGTCGATGTTGACATTCCATGTCTTCAGACGCAGGTCTGCCACGTAGCGGTCCATTTCGGCCGGTACGGAGTAGACGTCCGCTTTGAGGTTGCGGCCGTTTTCCGCAATCCAACGCAGGCCGAGTGCTTGCAGCGCGAACGTCATGTCCATCACTTCAGCCGGATGGCCGTCGCCCGCCGCGAGGTTGACGAGGCGGCCTTCTGCGAGCAGGAACACACGACGGTTGTCTGCGAACGTGTATTCTTGGATGTTGCGGCGGACTTCGCGTTGCTTCACAGCCAGTTCATTGAGGTCCGGCTTGGAAATTTCCACGTCGAAGTGGCCGGCGTTGCACAGAATCGCGCCGTCCTTCATGACTTCAAACGCTTCACGGGTGATGCAGTCCTTGTTCCCCGTTACGGTGACAAAGAAATCGCCGTGTTTCGCCGCTTCCACGATCGGCATCACTTCATGGCCGTCCATGATCGCTTCCACCGCTTTGATCGGGTCAATTTCCGTAACGATGACGCGTGCGCCAAGGCCCTTGGCACGCATCGCGCAACCCTTGCCGCACCAGCCGTAGCCGACGATGACAGCCGTTTTCCCTGCGACGACGAGGTTGGTGGTGCGCATGATGCCGTCCCATACGGATTGGCCGGTGCCGTAGCGGTTGTCGAACAGATATTTGCAGAACGCGTCGTTGACGGCAACCATCGGGAATTTCAGTGCGCCTTCGTTTGCGAGAGCTTTGAGGCGCAGGATGCCGGTGGTGGTTTCTTCGCAACCGCCTTGGATGGTCTTCAGCTGTTGGGCACGAGCCGGGTCGCTGTGCAAGGTGGACACGAGGTCGCCGCCGTCGTCGATGATGACGTCCGGATTGTAATCGAGAGCTTTGTTGATGTGCAGGTGGTACTCTTCGGTGGAAGCGCCGTACTTCGCGTAGGCGGTAATCCCGTTGTCGACGAGCGCCGCCACGACATCATCTTGCGTCGAGAGCACGTTCGATGCGCAGACGCACACATCCGCGCCGCCCGCTTTGACAACGAGTGCGAGGTAGGCGGTTTTCGCTTCGAGGTGGAGGCAGATGACGACTTTTTTCCCTTTGAAAGGAAGTTCGCGTTGAAACTCTTCCTTGAGCGTGTTCAAAAGCGGCATATGTTGTGCAACCCAGTCAATTTTCAGCTGGCCTTGCGGGGCAAGCTTCAGGTCCGTAATCATCGAATTTTCAATAGCAGTGGACACGGGATCACCTCTTGGTTTATTTTTCTATCTCATTTTACACGATTTGGCGGAGAAAGTCATAAAGCAGTTGGGGTTGCGCCAAGTCGCGCAGCAGGAGGTCCGGTTGGAGCGCTTCCAAGGACTCGTATGTACAGCCTCCCGTCGCCACGGCAACCACACGGGCTCCGATGGCCCGGGCGGCCGCGATGTCTCGATCCGTATCGCCGATGACGATGACATGCTCGGGAGCAAACGGCGTCCCATAGTGCGCGGAGGCGTTTTCGACGCCCTGTTGGAGCATGACGGCACGATCGACAGCCTCCACGCAAAACCCGCCGACGGGGAAGAACCGATTGAGATCGTGGACGTCGAGTTTGATCCGAGCTCCCTGTTCGAGATTTCCTGTACCCAACGCGTTGTACCAAGTCGGTTCCCTTTCGGTGCGCTCCAAAATCGAGACGACGCCTTGGAGCAAGATGTTGTCCTCGGTGTCAGCTTCCCGTTCGAGTTCGGAGTAGTAGAGCTTGAAGAAGTCGGGCAGTTTGGCTGGCCCTGCGACTTCCAGACCGTGCTTGGAAAAAGCGGCTTCGAGAAAGTGCAGGTCGAGTCCGCCTGCCATGCCGATGCCGCGAAATGCGTCCTCCACGCCATAGATCTGCTGAAACGCCTGCTCCATCGCCCGCTTGCCACAGCCCCGGCAGTGGATCAGCGTACCGTCAATGTCCCAGAGTAAAAGGAGTTTCATGCTCCGGCACCTCCCCTTGTCTTGTACTCGATTCGCGTGTCAACTTCCTCATCAAGCGGTCTCTTCTGTGAGTCAACTCTTGCAGTTCATGCTCGACCGTCAGCGAGCGCAAGACGAGCTTGCGGTTCTGCACCAGTTCGAGGGTCTCTTCCGTCAGCGTGAGGGCTTGTTGGTAATCGCGGACTTTGTGTTCGTAATACTTCGCAAGTTCCACACGGGGCGCCGTCTGCCAGAGAGCGGGGCCCGTGAGCAGTTCATGCCAGAGCAGAGCGGCTTTGTCATGGCGTTGGAGACGTTTGTGGTGCAGCGAGAGTTTCCAGAGCGCTTCGCGCACGTAGTCGTCGCTCTCCTCCATCTCCGTCACCCGCACTAGACAGGCTTCGGATATCTCTCCTTGCGACCACTCCTCATACCAGCGCGACAACCCGAACAACTCCTCCGGATGCGTGGCGGCGTGCAGAGGTTCTTCAATCATCAACCCCATGTGATACGACAACGTCACCAACGTCAAGATATCGTGGACGTTATGGGTAAAAATCCCCGTCATCCGCCGTGCATCCAAGTCGGTCTGATAGGCAAAGTACAACTCCGGCGCCATCGCGCCCGGCGTATCATCCACGCGCGCAAACCCCAGCACTTCCTGTTCCAAGGTGATCAGCCGGCAGTTGGCGAGCACTTTTTTCCATAAGCGTCTCGCCGGGGGCAAGAGGTCGAGATGCGTCGTCGGGAGCAACTCCATGCGAGCCAGCGTGCAGCGGGTCTCCAGCAGTTTCCAGTCGAAGCCCTTCCCGTTGAACGAGACCATCGCCTGAAACCTGCCGAGCAAAACGCCTAGCGACCACAGCAACGCCCGCTCCTCCGCATACTCCCGCAAAAAATACTGCCGCACCACAAACTCGTCTTCCTCATAAAACCCTAACCCAAACAAAAAAATAAAATTCCCCGCGCCCGACCCCAACCCTGTCGTCTCCGTGTCAAAAAAGCAGACGTCCTCCCACGTAAGGACATCTGCGCTCTTGACCTTGCAGACTTTCTGGAGCACCGACAGAGGCAACTGCCTCGTGCGGGCGAGCGGATAATGTCCGTGCAACGTCAGCACATCGAACCGCACATCGCGGTAGTAACACGGGCCAAACGGCGTCTGCTCCACGACGCCCGGGATCGCGACTTCAAGCGCGGACTCCGGCAATCCGGCAACCTCTGCCTCCACTTCCGTCAAAAAAGTCTCGATCAACTCCGCATCGAGACCTCGCTCGCCGTGCTCTCCGTCTAGTTGTGCATCTGTCGCCACCGCCCCCGGGGCGATGTCTTTCTTGTACGATTTGAGTCGATCCCGCAGACTGCGCATGGGCGGCGGCCTCCTTGCTCTCCGTCATCAGAATTTGATACGAACATGTATTCGCGGTTACTTCCCCGATTCCTGCACGTCGAGAGTCAGGTAATCCAACCCATATTCGCGAAACGTCCCCGGCTCGATGGTGTCCGCCTCGGGCAACCGATGCAGTTGCGCCGTCCACTCCTGTCGCAAGCGTGCCACATCCAGCCCTTCGTAGACATCCGGCAATGCTTCCAACACCCCGAAGCCATACCCGTACAACTTCCGAAAGCCGCGCATATAGCCCTGATTCAGCTTGAACTGCGCAGTCGCCACCTGCACCATCGCTTTGTAAAACGACTTCAGCGGCTCCTGCGACTCCGCTTTCCACGCCAATTCGAACAGCTCGTGACACTCATAAAAGTCGCGCTCCCCGTTAAACAGCCGGACAAACTCCCTCACTTGCTCTCTCACCACTCTGTACCTCCCTATAGAACGGCTTCTTCACGTCCATACTAACTCTGGAGGTGAAGCTGTGCCACTTCAAATCGTGCACGACTTTCTGCAAGAGACCGAGAACGGGGCGATCCTCACCGTCTACCTCGCCCGCCATCTCGACGTGGAATTCGCCGAAGACTTGGGCCGTTTCGAAGACCCGTTCGACGACCGCAACATCTATGCCTACATCCAACGCCATTACCCGCAAGTCCCGTTCAACCAAATCCGTGTCGTCACCGGCGACCACAAAGTCACGATGCTCTCCTACATGAGCATCCTCGCCCACAAGCGAAGCGCGGGCTGGCAGTAGAAATTTCTACGCCCGCCCTTGCTTCGCTTTTTCTATGATTCCTTCAATGAATGCCGTCTTGCCCTCCGTATACGCGCCCCGATCTTGCCCGAACCGCATCGCGAGGTGTTGCTTCAACTCTTCATACTCCGTCCTCGTCTCCGGCTGCTCGCGAAGAAGATCACGGAACAGCACATGTCGTTCCCAATCCCAACTGTCTGCCGGCACGATGTGCAGATGATGGGTTCGCGGCATGCCTTTGACGAAAAAGTGCCGGCGTGTCGGGTCGTCGGCCGTTGGATGATGTCGATAGCCCATTCGTTGCAGACGCTCCTCGAACACAATGGCCGGCACCATCTCCCGCAATCCGATCTGGATGTCGAGGATCGGCTTGGCCCCAAGCCCCGGAACGGCCGTGCTCCCGATGTGTTCAATCGCGGCGATGTCCTCCCCCAGCGCGTTCACCAACGCATCGCGCTCCAATTCGTACAGCGCCGCCCACGCCGGGTCGTACTCCACAATCTCGACTTTCTCCCGCAAATCCTTGCGCATCCGATAGACTTTGTGTTCGCGCAACTCTTCCTCGTACAGCACTTCAAATCCCATTTTTTCATAAAATCGAATGGCCCGCGCGTTCGTCTGCGCCACCCGCAGCTCCAATTTCTGCACCTGAAACGGCCGGAAAAACTGCTCCACATACTCGTGCAGTCGCTTTCCATATCCACGCCCCCGATACTCGGGACGCAAGTAGTACAGATTCACGTAGCCCATCTGCCCGCCCTCTCGAAGCGTCAACTCCAGCTGCCCGACACACTCGCGGCCTTCAAACGCCAGCACTTGTCCGAGCGGAAACTGTTCGCGACGCATCGCAAGCCACGACAGATAATCTTCATCTCGCCCATAACTCTCGTCCGTTCCAAAACTCGCGACGAACGAATCCCGTCGATTCGGGACGATCAACGCACGATCCCGCTCCGGATCAATCGCGCAAAACGTCAACATACTACGACTCCCCCGCTTCTGTTTAGTTAACAAAATCGTAACACAAAAGGTGAATGGATGTGTAATGGCGAATGGTGAAAATACCTAATCTTTTGAAGGAAGTGACCTTACCATGATTCGTACCCTCGTACCAGCAGACGCCGAAGCCTATTGGGAGTTGCGATTGCGTGGACTCCAAGAACATCCGGAAGCTTTTTCCGACTCCTACGACGAAGCGCTCGACCGCCCCAATCCGATTGAAACGTACGCCGAGCGCTTCTCGAATCCGTCCGTCTCGTTCACCCTCGGGGCGTTTGACGACAACAACAACCTCCTCGGCGTCGTGACGATCGTCCGCGAGACGCGTCGCAAGATCCGCCACAAAGCAAGTCTCATGGCGATGTACGTCGCCACCGAGAGCCGTGGTCAAGGCTTGGCACAAGCTCTGATCAAATCGGCGGTGGAGCAAACCAAGGAGCAACTCGACGGCGTTGAACAGATCAACCTCGCCGTCACCCAAAAAAACACGCCCGCTCTCAACCTCTACACCAAGCTAGGATTCCAAACGTACGGCACCGAAAAACGCGCCCTGCGCATTTGCGACCTGTACTTCGACGATATCTTGATGGCCTTGCCGCTGACGTAATACGAAAAGAAGCATCCGCTCCCAAGCGAATGCTTCTTTTTTTATATCCGGTCCGGCCATCAAGAAGCCAGAACCGACAACGCTTCCCCGCGATAGACGAACGCTTTGCCGTTGATCCAGAGCAGATTCAATCCCGATGACTTCAGCAGACTTCTCAAGTGACGGTAGCTCATATGGTGCTCGCGGGCGAGGTCGACGATACGGACGACGGAATCGGTCGAGACGTTTTTGAGACGAGCGTAGAACGTTTTCAGCACTTGTTCGTGAGTCATGGTTGAATCCCTCCAAATTTTTGGTCTTTGGTATAGAGTATGACCACTCCTAGCAAAAGTATTCCTCCGCTTTGCTAGTTTGCGAGAATTTTTTTCTCACAATTTGGACGATGACCGAATACACATATAGGAGGGCTTTCTGCCCATCGGAGGAGGGGTGATCTTCGTGCGCATTTCCTGGGTGTACAGTTTGTATTTGGGGCTCTATACGCTGCTGTGGCTTGCCTTGACCGTGATCGGTTATCGCACGTTCCTGTTCGACGGGGGACGCGGCGGAACGCTGGAAGCGGGACCGTATTTTTTCCTGACCGGCTTGTTGTGGGTCGTCTGTTGCATGGTTCGCTCGGTGCGAATGCGAGCGGGGAAGAACCTCTACGATCCCGTCAGCGGAAGTCTCGCCCTGTCCGGCTTGCTCCTGATCTTATACGCCAATCTGGCATGAGGATAGCAAAAAAAAGAGCCCCGCTAGTGGGAGCTCTTTTTTTCTGTACGCAACGGAATGTGGGACAAGCGCAACGAGAGCATCAGCGACAAAGCCAGCAGGCACGCAATCGCCGCGACCACGCCGCCCCAGCCAAACGAAATCCAAAACAGCCCGCCGATCGTCCCTCCGATGCTCGACCCCGCGTAATAGAAGAACAAGTAGAGCGACGAAGCCTGCGCTTTGTCATGCGTCGCCCTTCTCCCTACCCACGAAGAGGCGATGGAGTGCCCGCCGAAGAAGCCGAACGTGAACACCGCGATCCCCGCGATCTTGAGCGGCAGGTACGTCGAAAGCGTCACCGCCGCCCCGACCAGCATGATGAGCAGCGCAATCCACAACACCTTGCGCCGTCCGTAGCGGTCGGCCAACCGCCCCATCCACGTCGAGGAAAACGTCCCCACGATGTACACGATAAAAATCCAACCGACCAGCGTCTGGCTCAACGAGAACGGCGGCTGGATCAACTGGTACGAGATGTAGTTGTACAGCATGACGAAACTCCCCATGAGCAGAAATCCGATGCCGTACAAGCACAGCAAGCCCGGGTCTTTCAGATGGCTGCCCATCGAGCGAAGCAGGAGCCCGATCTTGAGCGGTTGCGGCCGAAAGTTGCGCGACGGCGGCAAGATCAGCCAGAACAGCACCGACGCGATGACACTCAGCAATCCGATCCCCGCCAGTGCCACCCGCCAGTTGAAAAAGTCGGTCAGCATCCCGACGATGATCCGACCGCCCATCCCGCCGATTGAGTTTCCGCTGATGTACAAGCCCATCGCCACGCCGAGGCTTTTCGGGTCCATCTCTTCGCCCAGATACGCCATCGCAATCGCGGGCAGTCCCGCCAGCACGATGCCAAGCAGAATCCGCGCCCCGAGCAAGACGTGAAAGTTTGGAGCGAACGCCGTCAGCACAGCGAAAACCGAAGCGGCGAACAGCGAGCACATCATCACCGGCTTGCGGCCCCACGCTTCGGACAGCGAGCCGATCAGCAACATCGAGATCGCCAGCGCGATGGTCGTGACGGACAGCGACAGACTTGCGACTGTGGGCGTGATGCCAAATTCGCGGGAGAACTCCGGCATGAGCGGCTGCGTGCTGTAGAGGATGGCAAACGTGTTCAAGCCACCGGCAAACATGCCGAGCGTGGCTTTTTTAAAAGCGGGCGTACCCTGTTCGATATACGTCATGACGGAATCACCTCTCCAAAGTAACATCGTATAGCCTCCACCGATAATCAGTGGAGGCTTTTTTACCTTGCTATTCTTGCACAGCTTCCAAAAAGCGGCGCGTCACGGCTTTGCCGTTCTCGCCGACGATTTCGACAGGCCCGACGCACGACGGGCAGCCGCTTTCGCAGGAGCAGTCGTTGAGCATCGCCAACGCGGACTGGAACAGGAGCCCGCGCACGCCGTAGAGCTTGTCAGCCAAGCCGATGCCGCCCGGATAGGAGTCGTAGAGGAACACCGTCGGGGCCTGCGTGTGGACGGCGCGAACTTGCGGTTGGACGTGCAGGTCGCCCGGTGCGCACATGAGGTAGATCGGGGCGACGCCTTTTACTAGATTCGCGGTGCCGACGAGCCCGCTCTCGATGTCTTCCTTGCTCATGTCCTTGGTGAAGGATTCGTCATAGGAGATCCAGTAGGACATCGTGTGCAGTTCCGCTTCGGGCAGGTGAATTTTGCCCCAGCCGAGGTTCTCGTGGGTGTCGAATTTGATTTTTTTGTAGATGGTCGGCAGTGCGTTCACCGCCACTTCGCCGAAGCCGTGTTGCACCGATCCGCCGTCCGCATGCTTGAATTCGTCGAGGACGGTCAGTTGCACCGCAAGCTCCGCATCTGTGTAGTAGTCGCTGTCTACTTTGCGTACGAACGCTTTGCCGTATTCGAGATCGAGTTTCTCGACTTGGAATTGGATGCCTTCGTGGATGTAGATCGCTTTTTCATGCAGGGTGGTCAGCGCGGAGAACCGATCCGTCTCGCCGATGACGCGGTTTTGCTCCGTCATGTCGATGATCAGAACGTTTTCTTGGGCGGCGGAACGAAGCGAGATGTTGTGGCTGGGGAGCGAGTCGTTCATCCAGTAGTACCGCTCGTCCGACGCTTTGTTCAGCACGCGCTCTTCGACGAGAAAGTCCAAGACTTCCTCGGTCGTCGCCACGCCGAACTCCTCCCCCTGTTCAAACGGCAACTCATAGGCGGCACACTTGATATGGTCCACGAGGATGATCAAATTCTCCGGATGGACCCATGCGTGTTCCGGCGAGCCTTCGAAGAAATACTCGGGATGTTGAATAATATACTGATCGAGAGGGGCAGACGAAGCGACGAGTACGGTCACCGCTTTTTCGTGTCGACGTCCGGCACGTCCGGCCTGTTGCCAGACGGAGGCAATCGTACCGGGGTAGCCCGTGATGACGCACGCTTCGAGCGATCCGATGTCGATGCCGAGTTCCAGCGCGTTGGTCGAAACGACGCCGCGAACGTCGCCGCCCCGAAGCCCCCGTTCAATTTCGCGGCGTTCGTTGGGCAAGTAGCCCCCGCGATACCCTCGAACAGACTTTTGCGGCACGACGCCGGCGGTGCTTTCCTTCAAATAAGTCAGCATCACTTCCACCTGCGTACGCGCTTTGGTGAAGACGATGGTTTGAATGTCGTTGGTCAGCAAACTCGTCGCGATGCGGCGCGCTTCCAACAGCGAACTGCGGCGGATGCCGAGCTGCTGGTTGACGACGGGCGGGTTGTAAAAAATGAAGTGCTTCTCCCCGCGCGGCGCCCCCGATTGATCGATCAGTTCAAATTCCTCGCCGAACAGCTCCACCGCAAGTTCCCGCGGATTGGCGATCGTCGCCGAACAGCAGATGAATTGCGGGTTGGAGCCGTAAAAATTGCAAACGCGCTTCAAACGTCGAATGACGTTGGCGACATGAGAGCCGAACACGCCGCGGTACATATGAATTTCGTCAATGACGACATACTGTAAGTTCTCAAACAGCTTCACCCACTTCGTATGGTGCGGCAGAATCCCGGAGTGCAACATGTCGGGGTTGGTCACGACGATATGCCCCGCTTGACGAATCGCTTGGCGGGCGGTGACCGGCGTGTCGCCGTCGTAGGTGAACGTCTTGATGTCTTGCTCCAGATGTTCCACCATGTCGTGCAGTTCTTTCATCTGATCCTGAGAGAGTGCTTTGGTCGGGAACAGATAGAGAGCACGGGCGGACGGGTCGTGGAGCAGGCGGTTGAGCACGGGCAAGTTGTAGCAGAGCGTCTTGCCGGACGCGGTCGGAGTGACGACGACGGCGTTTTTGCCCCGCTGGACGGTGTCGAATGCCTGTGCTTGGTGCGAGTAGAGTTGGCGGATGCCTTTTTTCTTCAACGAGTCTTGGAGGCGTTCGTCCATGACGAACGGGAAGTCTGCGTAGACGGCCTCTTGCGACGGGTACACGCGCCAGTGCGTGACATTGCGCATGAACGACTCGGTGCGCTTCCACTCGTCGAGCAACAGATCGAGGTTCATGAGTGTTTTCATCTCCCTTGACCGATACCCTTCGCGTTAAATGGGATGAAATCCTCTTGGAAATATGCAACTTTAATCATGAGTAGAAATGGAGTATAGTAGAGGAATAGTAAAGACTGTAAACCTAGCCATTTAGTAGACTATGAAACATAAGGGACTGGCCTATGAAACGCAAACTATCAATGATTTTGAAGCTGCTTCTTCCGGCCTTGCTCTTGCTCTGTACGACGATTGTTTTGGTTCTGGTCGCGCTCCATGCCATGTATGACGAAAAACGGGAGAAGTTATCAGCCCTCTCTGCCACGTTGCAACACCGGATGGAGACCGATCCGAGTATTTCCTTTGCTTCTGCCATTGGCAATGACGAATTGTTGTACCAACGCTTCCAACGGTTGCTGGATGAGACATTTCCAAAATCCAATGACTTGAGCGGCTCTCTGTTCGTCGTCGGGACGAACAAAATCGTAGCGTACGCGCCCATCGAACGAAACCCGCGCACGTTGCCCTACACCGTAGAGACCGCCCTGCCGCGAGAGTTTTATAAGTTGGTGGACACTCACCAGCCGCAATATTATTTCACCACTTCAAAAATTCAAGATGTTCGCGTGTACAACTACGCAGTCCCGCTCTTCAAAGGGGACAACGTCTATGCCGTCCTGAACGTCAACCAATCCACGGAAAATATCGACGCCCAAACGACGGTGATCTGGGTGTCCGGGCTTGCGGTCTGCTTGATTTCCTTGACCGCGTGGTTGGGACTTGGCATTCGAAACTCCCGTCGAGAACGACATTTGCAACGCGAACAGGACAACTTGATCAACTGGTTAAAAACGTACGACGGCGACTCGCTGTCTGTAGAAACACTCGACTCGCAATTCGACCTGCTCAAAGACCTCCCGCAAGCGTTCCAAAACGCCGTCGACCTCATCCGCTTTTACCGTCACCAGCAACGTCAAGCACTTGATCAGATGCCGGTGGGGCTGGTCACGCTGGATGAAACCGGGCGGGTCGTGTATGTGAACCCGTACTTCTCCAGTCTGTTTGGATATGGCACGGAAGAGATGCGTTCCTGGACACCGGAGTTTGGACGTTCCAAGTACAGAATGTTGGACAGCTCGCAACCGTTGCGGGAGATGAGCACTGGTCGCCGTGTGGAGAACCGTATCGGCTTGATCACGAACTCCGCCGGTGAGGAAGTTCCGGTCTCCGTCACCCTCCGCGAACTCCCGAAAGTTCAGGACGAACCCACGGGCTGGTTGGTGATCTGCTACGACCTCTCCCAAGAATTCGCTCTCGACCGCCTGACCCAGCAGACGCAAGTGTTGCTGCAATCGGTGGCGTTGAACGTCTTGCTGTTGGATGCAAACTTGCAGATTGAGCACATGTCGCCGGCGCTGTGCAAACTGGTCGGCCGACGCGAGCTCGATTTGATCGGACAGCGCTTGCCCGATGTGACGCTCCTGCAGTTCGAAGAAGGCGATCACACGTTGATTCAGGCGGTGGAACACGTGCTGACACGAGGCTACCGCGAACACCTGCCTCAAAAGCTAGCGTCGGTGCTCGGACGCGAGTACGTGTTGGAATTCGATTTGTTCCCGATCTTGAACCCGTTGACCCAAGAAGCGGACGGGTGCATGATCTTTGTCAAAGACATCACCCTCTACCAAGAATGGGAACTCTTGTCCCGCCGTGTCGATGCGCACTCCAACTATGTGCAGATGGCGGCGACCATCGCCCACGAAGTTCGCAACCCGATGACGTCGGTGCGCGGGTTCTTGCAGTTGCTGGCGAAGGACTTGCAAGGCGGCGAACACCAGATGTACCTCGATGTCATGCAAGCGGAAATCGACCGCATGAACGCCATCTTGACCGAGTATCTCAGCATGGCACGCCCCGCGCAGTCGCTCGAATGGGAAGGAATTCATCTGGCGGAACTGGTGCGCGAAACGTTCCTCGTGTTGAAAGGCGAAGCGAACTATCGCGGCGTGGAATTGGGCTTGAAGTTGACGGAAGGTTTCCGGTTGGAAGGCAATCCGCGCGAGTTGAAGCAAGTCGTGATCAACCTCGTGCGCAATGCGTTCGATGCGATTGAACAGCCGGACGGCCGAATCGAGATTCGCCTGAACGAAGGAGTGCTGGAGATCGCCGACAACGGCTGCGGGATGAGCCCCGCGCAGATCGAGCGCATCTTCGAACCGTTCTTCACCACCAAAGCCACAGGCACTGGCCTCGGCCTGCCCGTCTGCCACAAGATCGTCGAGTCCCACAACGGCACGCTCGAAGTGACCTCCGAACCGGGAGTCGGCACGGTGTTCACGATTCGCTTTTAGAAAAAGAGACCTTGGCACGCGTGGGTGCCAAGGTCTTTTTTTGTGCTACTCTCGCAAGGCCGGTACGTTTGCGGGGGCGTCTTGGTGCTCCAGCAGTTTTTGACGGATGTCGTCCGACATCTTGACGGCTTTTTTGGTGGTGAAGTCGTAGCCGAGCAGGGCGGCTTTGCCTCGGGCGACCCATTCGCCTTGTTCGTTCGCAATCGCTTGCTCGACATCGAAGCTCGACGAGCCCAGGCGGGAGATCCAGGTGTAGACGGTCAGCTTCTCTGCGTACGTCGTCTCTTGCAAAAAATCGCATCGCGTGGACGCGACGATCAAGTTCCAGGCGTGAATGTCCAAACTCGGGTTGAAGACGCGGAACAACTCCGTTCGCGCTTCCTCAAAGTACGTATAGTAGGTCGCGTTGTTCACATGTCCCAACGCATCGCAGTCGTTGAACCGTACACTGATTTCATTTCGATACATGAAAAGTCAATCTCCTCTCGTGAATCCTCTGTCTATCATCGTGCCTCAAAAACTTGCACGCTGTCAAAGGTTTTTGGGAACGCTACACCTGTCCGCACTCTATCTTCTTTTTAGAAGGAGGCTCATTATGAAACGAAAACTTCCGTCTCTCCTCCTGACAGGCGTTCTGCTTTCATCCGTTTTGCCGATCTCCTCGGCAAACGCTCAGACTCCCGCACTCAATGACTTGGGAAGTTCCTACGCCCAGACCGAAATTCGGGCGTTGATCGACGCCGGGATCATCGCCGGGTACGAAGACAACACCTTCCGCCCCGCCGCCACCATGACGCGTCAAGAATTTGCGACCTTGCTCTCCAAAGCGCTCAACCTGACGCCAAACCCCACCGCCTCTGCGAAATTCACCGACGTTGAATCGTGGGCTCAGCCTTTTGTCGGAGCGCTCGTCACGGCGGGACTGACTTCAGGGACGAGTGCGACGACATTTGGCGCGAACGATCCGATCACCCGCGAGCAGTTGGCGGCGTTCTTCGTACGGGCGATGGGCAAGGGGGAACAAGCCAACTCCTACAACTTGACCTCGACCTTCGCCGACGAGAATGCCACTTCCGACTATGCCAAACCGCTCGTGGCGCTCACGCAACACATCGGGTTCATCAAAGGAAGCCAAGACGCCAAGGGAACTTGGACGTTCGACCCGCAAGGCAACGCGGAACGCCAAGCGGTCGCCCGTCTCGCCTATGAGTTCCACACGCACGGGAACACGTACACGACCAAAACGGACTCCATCGGGAGCATCATCGATCTGCTCGACCGTTCCGATGCGGCGATGGCGAAACTGTCTTCCTACCACACTGTTGAAAAACTGAGCGGTCCCGACTTCACCATGGACGCGACGATCGACTTCACCCGCGACCCGTTGACGGCGCACGAAGTCGGCACGATTACGGGCAAGGACAACTCCGGCACCCCGATCAATGAGCCGGTTGAATTCTACATCGCAGACGGCACCGAGTTCATGAAGAGCCCGGACGGTACATGGGGGAAAGCGGCGTTCTCCGGCACCCTTGAGGACTTGCTGCCCACGCAAGACAACAGAGCGAAAAACAGCCACTTCCTCGCCCCGTTCCTCACCGAGACCGAAACGGCCGATACCTACACGCTGTCCGGCACCGTCCCCGCTGCGGTCATTCGCAAACTGCTGGTCGATCCCGATACGGGACAACTCCCCGCCGGGCTTGGCACCGTGGGAGACGCCGTCTACTCCTTCAACATCGCCAAAGACACGCTCTACCAAAAATCTCTGCACAACGAAACCACGATTGGCACCGACAAATCGGTGTTCGACCTCACCCTGTCGAACTACAACGCCGTCCCTCCGGTCACAGTTCCCGACGACATCAAGACCACCGCACAAGACATGTCGCAATAACGACCCTAGCTCCCAGCAACGTGAAAAAAGACCCGCCTCGCAAGAGGTCGGGTCTTCTTTTTCCCAGAGGTTACTGGAAGTTTTGTTGGAGGAATTGTTGGGTCTGCTGCATCGTTTGCGAATAGCTTTGAATCTGCTTGTCCACGTCTTGGCGCAACGCTTTGGAGGACGCGTTGTACATGTTGTTCTGTTGCATCGCTTGGTAGAGTTGGCCTTGCAGGGACAGAGTGTCGTTCATCAGTTCGGTGAACATCTGTCGCACGACTTGGCAGTTCGACTCGAGCGCCGCCGTGCAGTACTCGCGCGTGGTGCGCTTCTGGTCGGCGAGGATCGTGTACAGCAGGTCTTGATCCGGAAGCAACGGTTTGTGGTGCGTCTGGATTCTGTTGAAATTCTGCGTCTGTTGCATCTGTTGTTGCATGTCGAGACCTCCTCTCCTACATCGGTTGGGTGGGTGCGAGTTGTTGGTGCTGTTGAAGCGTGTTCAGCAGGTAGTTGTAATGCATCTGATGGCGTTGTGCCATCTGCATCGCCAGTTGGGCGAGCTGCGGATTCTGCACAGACGAAGCCGCCGCCGCACATTGTTTGATCAACAGGTCTTCATTGGACATCGAGTCGGCGATGTACTCAAGCTCTTTGGCTGTCAACGGTTGCATAGGGAATTCGACCTCCTTCGTTATGAGGTAGTATCTTCCAAATGAAAAAAGACCATGCACGAGGCACGGTCATTTTTTCATGAATTTGAGCGACACCATCGCGGCAACGCCGACCAGGGACGCGATCCCGAACACGGTGTACGTGCCGAAGATCCCCACCGAATCGAGCAGCAACCCGCCGACCATCGTGCCGGCCATCGAACCGAGGCCGTTGCCGATCGCCGAGTAGATGCCAAGCGCCGTCACCCGAATCTCTTCGGGGGTGTTCTGACGCACAAACTCGGCCGCCGCCGGGATGTAGATGCCCGTGGAGAGCCCTTGCACGAACAAAAGCGACATCACCAACACCGGCCCCGGTTCAAACCCGTAGAACAGCCAGCGCAGCGACGCAATCGAGCCGGAGAGCACCAGCGCCCCGATCAGACCCGTGCGGGAGATCAGACGTCCGGCGAAACGCATCACGGGAGCTTCCGAGCCCGCCGCGATCAGAAACGACAGGCCGACGCCCGCCACATTGCCGCCGATGGCGGTGAAGAAAATCGAATAATAGCTGTTGTTCGCCTGAATCGTCCCAAAGATCAAGAACGTCCCGAACAAAAACACGAGAAACCGCGGCAGACGGATCAATTTGCCGAGACCCTTGAGCAATTCGAACTTCATCTCGGCCGGTTCCTTCGGCAACGCCCGCGTCAACAGCACGCAGGAGAACATCGCCGCCGCGTACACATAGAAGATCGCTTGAAGACCCGACAGATCGGCCAGTTTCCCCGCGACCCACGAAGCGACCGCAAACCCGATCGCCCCCCACAGTCGCAACGAGCCGTAGTCGCCGCCGTACTGTGCCACCGTTCGAAGTGAAATGCTGTCCAGAATCGGCACGCCCGAACTATGGAACGCAGCCATCCCGGCGAACAGCGCCAAAAACCACACATACCCGCCGACTTGCGGATAGAGCAGAGACAGCACCCCCGCCACCGCCAGCGTCGCGAACAACACCAGCCGCTGCGCTTGGTAGCGGTCGACGATCATCCCCCAAAGCGGTTGAAACAGCACGGTCATGACCGGCCCGATTCCGGTGATGATCCCGATCTGCCCGCCGCTCAAGCCATTCTCGCGCAAGAACAACGGCAGCATCGGATACAACGCGCCAAACCCGATGAAAAAGAAAAAGTAATACGCCCCGAGCACCCGCGTCTTGCCACGGGTCTTGGGCAAACTCGGTTGTATGATGTCCAGAATCTAACACCCTCTTCCTTGTGGTATACTAGGAGTTAAGTTTGGAAAGGAGTGCCCTCATGCCGCACGAACACGATCATTCCCACGATCTCTGCAACCACGATCACAGCCATGATCACATTCATACGCATGACGTTCCGAATACCAAGGACAAGTTCCTCGACCGGCTCAAAGAACAGGGGTTCAAACTGACCGGCAAACGCCGCAGCATCGTGGACATTCTGTTGGAGGAAGACCGCTACATCAGCGCCAAAGACCTGCTCGAACGCCTCAAGACGCAGTTTCCGCGCTTGAGTTTTGACACGGTCTATCGCAACCTCCACCTGCTCAAAGAAGAGCGCTTGATCGAGGAATCGGTGTTCGGAGACGGCGGGAGCAAATTCCGCATCGCATGCGACACGAACCACCATCATCATCATTTCATCTGCACCGTGTGCGGCAAAACCCAACTCGTCGAAGGCTGCCCGATGGACGCCCTCAAGTTGGAAGCACCGGCCGGGTTCCACATCGAAACACACCGCTTTGAAATCTTCGGACATTGCGCTGCCTGCTGTCAGTCCGATTGACGAACGCTCGCCTCTGCCACCCGATCCAACACCACGTCCACCAGACGGGGATGTTGACCCAGGGGCGGGGCGATTTTCATGTCTACACCCGGCGCGGCTTGTTGCGCCAAGGAAACCGCCTTGCGCATCAGAAAGCCCTCGGTCAGAAAAAAGGGCGCGACGAGGATCTCCTCTGCACCCGCTGCGAGGACGAGCGCCACCGCTTCCGCAATCCGCGGGCTTTGAAAATTCAAGAAGCCCACTTCCACCGGCCCCCCGCTTTTCTCTCGCAAAAAAGAGGCGAGCTGAGTCAGCGCCTCTTCTTGGTCCGGGATTTCGCTCCCATGTGCCAGCACCACGATGCCGCGCTTTGCCATCCACTCGTACCTCCCGAACTCCTGCTTCTGGGAATCACTTTACCCCTTTTTGCTCTGTGCGTCCACCCATCCGTTTCGAATGGCGAGGATCGCCGCTTGGGTGCGGTCTTCTACGCCGAGCTTGGCGAGGATATTGGAGACGTGCGTCTTGACCGTCTTGATTCCGATGAATAGAGTTTCACCGATGAGCTGGTTTGTCATCCCTTGCCCGATCAATCGCAGCACATCCATCTCCCGTTCCGTAAGCGATTCGGTTGCGGGAGCGGGGTTTTTCGGTTTTTGCAGGTTGGCGACGACTTTGGCGGCGACTTGCGGTTCGAGCACCGTTTCGCCTCGGAACACTTTGCGTATGGAGGTTGCCAGTTCGTCGCCGAGCACCGTTTTCAGCAGATAGCCGGATGCGCCCGCCTCCAAGGCCGGGAGCACTTTTTCATCCTCCAGAAACGAAGTCAGGACGAGCACTTTGGTCTGCGGGCAGACTCCCAACACGCGGCGGGTCGCCTCGACACCGTCGATGCCGCCCATGACGAGGTCCATCAACACGACGTCGGGTTGAAGTTCTTGCGCCCGCTCCACGCCTTCTTCTCCGGAACCGGCCTCTCCCACGATCTCAAGGTCCGGCTCCGTCATGAGGTAGGTGCGCACACCGAGGCGCACCATGTCATGATCATCCACCAATAACACTCGTATGTTGCTCATCTCGTTCTCCTCTCTCCTTGCCGTACAAACTGACCCAGACGCGAACTTCCGTGCCCTCGCCCGGTCGGGACCGCACTTCCAGTCGCCCGCCGACTTCTTCGGCACGCTCTTGGATCGATTGCAAGCCGTAGGAGCCTCCGCGCTGCTGTTTCGGATCGAATCCGTTGCCGTCATCGCTCACCGACAGGCAGACGCGCTCTCCCTCGCGCATCAATTTCACGCCAAGTTTCGTCGCCGACGCATGACGCACGACGTTGGAGACCGCTTCTTGGGCGATGCGAAACAGATGGGCTTCCATGCCGTCGCTCAACCGCACCACGCCGTTGAGTTCCATGTCGTAGCGAATCTGATGACGGGGACACACGTCTTGCAAAAAACGATCCAGCGCTTCCGCCAAGGATCGTCCCTCCAACTCCACCGGTCGCAGATGCAGAAGCAACGCCCGCATCTCCGCTTGGGATTTGGAAGCCATCTCTTCCAACTGAGTAATCAAAGGTCGAACACGATCCGGGTCGCGGTCGTAGAGCTTGGCGACGGCACCGGCGGTCATCCCGATGGCGAACAATTGTTGCGAAACCGAATCGTGCAGGTCGCGAGCCAGACGTTGGCGCTCTTCCATCGTCGCGAGTCCCGCCGCTTGCTGGGCGAGGCGTTCGTTTTTGTCCACGAGGCGACCGAGCGCCAGCACTTGGTCTTCGAGACGTTCCGCCATGCCGTTGAGCGCATCGGCAAGTTCGAGAATTTCGTTCTCGTCGCCGACGACTTCGATTCGATGTCCGAGACGGCCGTTCGCCCAGAGCAGCGTTGCTTCGAGAAGCGTGCTCATCTGTTCCTGCTGCGCACGGGACGTCGAATACCCTCCGGCGAGGCCGACGACGAGGATCGCGACCAAGCCGGAACCGAGCAAGATCGCCCCCAGAACCGCCCATTGCCCGACGGTCAACGAGTCATGAGCGAGCAGGGGCGTCGCGGACAACCAGTTGTACAGCGAGAAAGCGCCGCCCGCAAGCCCCACAAACACAACCAGCGCCGCAGCCGTTGTTCTCACAAACGCGAGCAACAACGACCAGCGGACGCTCTTGAAACGGCTATCCAACGCGCGAAACATGGATGTCTCCGAACTTTACGAGGATGTGCAAGCGGACTTTGCGTTCCGCTTCGTCATAGCCGGGGGTTTTGTACACAGACGTGCCGTTTGGCGCCTGTTGGTTCATCACGCGGTTGTTGCCAAGCTTCACACGGGATTCGACGAGCACTTCCAACCCGTCGGGGAGGAAAATGTTGACGTCGCCCGCCTTGCAATCGATGTCGAGCACCGTTTCGCCCTCCGGGATGAACGTCTCGCGCAAGTCGAGACGGATGGAGCCCGCGCGTTGCTGGATGCGCGTCGATTCCAACTTCCAGTTCGGGCCCCCCAGTTTCAACTCGCCCGCCGTCGTCTTGATGACGTTGTCCGTTTGAATCGGTTGGAGAGGCACTACCGCCTCATACACGCCCTCCACCGGTTGGTCGGCGTAGCGAATCGAAGTTTTCACCGGTTTCTTGCCGGAGCGGGAGAACAAAAGCAGGAATCCGAACACGATCAAAGCTCCCGGGATCAGCAAGTTCGACCAAGAAGCATTGCCGAGGTACCCCAAGTTGTCAAACAGCCAAAAGCCCCCGATGCACAGCATCACGATGTTCCAGAAGACACCCAAAATCGAGCGGCGAATCATCTCGCCGATCAAACCGACCACCGAGAAGTAGACCAAAATCGCGGGCCAATACGTCCGAAACACAGACCCGATCGTCTGGCCCTCCCACACGCCGAAATTCACCAAAGCCAGCACCAAGCCGACGATCAAAAACAATCCACCGAAGGTCTTCATGATCTCTACGCTTCCTTTCCTCACACTACCAATTTCTCTGTTATCCTCATTATACCTCCCCGCCAAGCTCCTCTGCCCCCCGCGTAAGACGGTACGCGCCTCCGTCTCAAGACGGAGATTCTCATAAAAAATCCCCGTCCACGACATGGACGAGGATCTCGATTATGTAGAAATGAAAACATACAACCAGTCCCCCAACCCGTCCTCTCGCCAGTTTTGGAGATGGACGACACGGTCAAAGCCGCGGGCGGTGAGGAGACGGTCAGCGCCTGGTTGGTCTTCGGGGATGAGGGCGTAGATCCGACGGACGGCGGCCGACCGTTCGGCGAAGTAGGTCTGCATGTCTTGGAACCCCGCTTCCAACAACCTGCCCGCCAACCCCTGACGACGACGAGACGGGATGATGCGCAGGCCTGTCAGTTGCGCAATCCCGGACTGGATGCCTTCGCGAGCCCCCCAGCTCAGCGTCCCCAAGATCAGCCCGTCTCCCTCAATCATCAACGTTCGATCCCATTTCATGTTAGACTCCGCATACCGCTCCGCCTCTTGAAAGTCCGGACTGTAATGCTGCAAATACTCGCGCACCAAGTACGCGTGGTCCGTTTCCTCGGCCAATCGAATCTCCATCGCGCCTTCCCCCTCCATGTCTGTTGCCTGCACCATGAAGAGTATAGCACCGTTGCGTCTCCGGAAATACACATAAAAGTATCGGTTGTTCTCCAACCGAGGAAAATAGAAAAAGCGCCCCTGTCACCAGAGGCGCTTTTTTTCCAACCTGTCGTGCCTTAGACCAACATGCCTGCGAGCAGGTCTGCCGCTTTGTCGAGAGCTTCTTGCAATTTCGAAACGTCCTTGCCGCCCGCTTGTGCGAGGTCCGGACGACCACCGCCGCCGCCGCCCGTCACAGCTGCGACTTCCTTGACCAGTTTGCCGGCTTGGATGCCCTTGCCGTTAAGGTCTTTGGTCACCGCGACGACGAAGTTCACTTTGTCCGTTCCTTGTGCCGCACCCAGTACGACGACGCCGGAGTCGAGACGCGCTTTCAGGTCTTCTGCAATCGCACGCAGACCGTCCATGTCCACACCGTCGAGTTTCGCTGCGAGGAACGGCACGCCGCCCACTTCGCGAAGTTGCTCGATGAGGTTTTTCACTTCACCCGCTGCGAGCTTGCCTTTCAACGATTCGATCTCTTTGCCGAGGTCTTTGACGTTGGATTGCAAGATGTCGACGCGCATCGGGATGTCGTTGATGTTCGACTTCAACTTGCCCGCGACGTCTGCCAGCAGACGGTCACGCTCGACGACGAACTCATACGCGCCCTTGCCGGTGACTCCTTCCAAGCGGCGCACGCCTGCCGCAATCGACGCTTCCGAGACGATCTTGAACAGGCCGATCTCCCCGGTGGAACGCACATGGCAACCGCCGCAAAGTTCGGTGGAGTAGTCGCCCGCTTTGACGACGCGCACGACATCGCCGTACTTCTCGCCAAACAGAGCCATCGCCCCGAGCGCTTTCGCTTCGTCGATGCCCATCTCGTTGATCTCGACGATTTCGTTCTGCCAGATCTGTTCGTTGACGCGGCGTTCCACGTCTGCAATCTCGTCGGCCGTCATGCCGGAGAGATGCGAGAAGTCGAAGCGCAGACGATCCGGGCCGACCAAGGAACCCGCTTGAGCGACATGCTCGCCGAGCACATCGCGCAGGGCTTTGTGCAGCAAGTGCGTCGCCGTATGGTTGCGGGTGATCGCCACGCGGCGTTCGTAGTCGATGGAAGCTTCTGCTTCATCCAGAACTTTCACCGTGCCGGAGAGCACGCGCGCCTTGTGCAGGTTGTAGCCGTTCGGCGCTTTTTGCACGTCGAGAACTTGGATCATGGCCGATTCGCCGACATGGACGAGACCGACGTCCGCCACTTGACCGCCCGACTCTGCGTAGAACGGAGTTTGGGACAGGAACAGCGCGATTTCATCGCCTTCATGCGCTTCTTCGACGATGCCGCCGCCGGAGATGATCGCGAGCACTTGCGACGAGGTCGCCGTTTCGGAGTAGCCGACGAAATTGGAGCGGATGTCGAGTTCGTCGTAGAGATCGGTTTGCACCGACATCGTGGAAACGTCCTTGCGGGCTGCACGAGCGCGTTGGCGTTGCTCGTTCAACGCTTTTTCGAACCCTTCGCGGTCGATCTCGATGCCTTGCTCCACACAGATGTCTTCGGTGAGGTCGATCGGGAATCCATAGGTGTCGTACAGGCGGAACGCATCTTCGCCCGGCAAGATGTTCTGGCCAGCACCCTTCACGCGATCCAGCACTTGCGCCAGCAGGGTTTCACCGTCTGCGAGGGTGACGTGGAAACGCTCTTCCTCCGCTTTGATGACGCGCTCGATGAACTCGCGCTTTTGCAAGACTTCCGGGAAGTACTCGCCCATGATGTCGCCGACGATTTTGACCAGCGTGTACATGAACGATTTCTCGATGCCGAGCACTTTCCCGTAGCGCACGGCACGGCGGAGCAGACGGCGGATGACATAGCCCCGGCCTTCGTTGGACGGGAGTGCGCCGTCGCCGACGGAGAACGTCACGGTGCGGATGTGGTCGGCGATGACTTTGAACGCCACGTCGAGTTCCGGGTTGGTGTGGTATTCCTTGCCGGAGAGACGAGCGGTCTCTTCGATGATCGGCAGGAACAGGTCGGTGTCGAAGTTGGTTTCGCCGTTTTGCATCAGCGAGCACAGACGTTCAAGGCCCGCGCCGGTGTCGATGTTTTTCTTGGGCAGTTCGGTGTAGGAACCGTCTGCGTTGTGGTTGAACTGCGTGAACACGAGGTTCCAGACTTCGAGATAACGCTCGCCGTTGTGGTTGTCCGGGTGGAAGACGTCGTCCGGGCCGAGTTCCGGCTTGCGGTCGTAGAAGATCTCGGAGCACGGGCCGCACGGACCTTCGCCGATGTCCCAGAAGTTGTCTTCTTCGGTGCGGCACATGTGGTCTTCCGGCACGCCGATCTCTTTGGTCCAGATGTCGTACGCTTCGTCGTCGTTCACGTGAACGGTGCAGTACAGACGGGATTTATCGAACTTCATCTCTTCGGTGAGGAACTCCCAAGCCCACGGAATCACTTCGCGCTTGAAGTAGTCGCCGATGGAGAAGTTGCCGAGCATCTCGAACATGGTATGGTGGCGGGCGGTTTTCCCGACGTTTTCGATGTCGTTGGTGCGGATACACTTCTGCGAGTTGGTGATGCGCGGGTTTTTCGGAATTTCCGACCCGTCAAAATATTTTTTCAGCGGCGCCATCCCGGCGTTGATCCAGAGCAAGGACGGGTCGTTGTACGGAACGAGCGAAGCGCTCGGCACAATGTCATGACCTTTGGATTCAAAAAACTTCACAAACCGATTGCGAATCTCAGCAGACTTCATGGTTCAAAACTCCCTTCAGATAGTAAAAAAAGCCTCCCGCCCCTGAAATAAATCCAGGGACGAAAGGCTTGTTGTGCACAATCGCGGTACCACCCTGGTTACCGCTTCCTCCACAAAAACACTGTGAAAAAAACGATCACCTTGGCGTGCGGTAACGGGCACGGACCGGCAGGGTTCACCTGCACTCAGAAGCAGCGTTCAAGCATCCTCTACCGAAGGGTCCTCTCAGCTCTGGAACCCTCTCTCTGACGGCGATCTATGCCCTACTCCTCTTCCTCAACGTATTCGTTGGATGAAACTGTCTCCATTATAGGGGTAGACCCCCTCATTCGTAAAGTAGTCTCTCCGCAATTGGGCCCCTCTATTCGGTTGGCAAGAGAAAAATGTCCCAGTCGTGAAACTTTTTCCCTCCGTCTTGCGTCCTATACAGAGGAGGGCTTAAAGGCGGATGCTTGTCATGGTACTTTCCCTCTATAATATAAACACCAAGGGAAAGTACAGCCAAGTTTAAGCGTGATTCAAACCCTTCATCAGACACCGTGTTCACAGAAGCTTGCCAACGTTACAGTCAACCTTGTTATTTGTCTGTAATATTCGAAATTCATTTGAAATTGGCGGTTTTCTGTGATATATTCATCTTGATGATGAATGTCATTTAAATTATTTATCATTCAGCACCAAAAAGGAGGAGTTTTCATGAAAAAAGCTTTTGCTTTCGTAGGTCTCGCCCTGGCAGCTGCACTTCTGGTGCCTGCAACCACTCAGACCGCTGACATCCAGGTCGCTCCTTCCCATGCAGTACAAATCAACAGAGACATCCCGATCTCGCCGGTGGTTTCGTACATCGTGCGCGATGGCGTTGTCGGCGGCGACGAAACCGCGTACATCGTGCGCGGCAAGAAAACCGGCCACGGCAACGAAGTTCAACGCGACATCCCGATCATGCCTCCGGTAGACACCGCGTACATCGTGCGCGAGGGCAAACCGCCGGTCGACGAAAGCGTGCAAACGGCGTACATCGTCCGTGACACTCCGCCGCCGTCCGATGACAGCGTGCAAACGGCGTACATCGTTCGTGGCAAGAAAACCAAGAACGATGTCGTTGTCGGCTAATCGGATGTCCAAGCTCCACGTAGCACATAAAACCACCTGAAGAGATTCAGGTGGTTTTATTTTTGACATCCTGTTGTCTATTGTTCGTCCGGGTAGCACTCCCCGAACTGGTCCCGGATCTCCGGCAGCCGCTCGCGCAAGCTGTCGATGATGTAGGTGACCTGTTCTTTTTTGTCCGTTTGCTCCATTTCCACGACGGTGTCCACGTCAAGTTCAACGGCGAAGCGGTACTGGTTGCCGTCGCGCAGGACGAGGATGCCGGCATCGTTGTGCTCGGCGATGGGGTTGTTGCCGACGAAATCGGAACGGCGTTGCAGGTGCGGTTTGATCTCCATATTGAAACTCCCCCTTCCGAGGGGTAGTGTGCCCAATGAAAAAAGAGCTGAATCCACCTCAGCTCTTTTCTCTAAAAATCGATAAGTCCTAACGAAATCGAAAGGGCTTCATTGACTCTGGACATCAATTCATCGTCCAGATGGGTGATTTTATCGGTCAACCGCTGTTTATCAATGGTGCGGATTTGTTCCAGTAGAATCACGGAGTCGCGGTCCAGACCGTAAGTCTTAGCGTCGATCTCCACGTGGGTGGGTAATTTTGCCTTCTGAATCTGCGCAGTAATCGCCGCGACGATCACGGTAGGGCTGAATCGATTGCCAATGTCGTTTTGAATGATCAACACAGGCCGAAACCCGCCCTGTTCGGAGCCCACGACGGGCGATAAATCAGCAAAATAGATGTCGCCGCGCTTCACATTCACCGACTCACACCCCGCTTACTAAACGGTCTAGAGTTGTCTCCGCCTCTTCCTCCGCCAAAAACGCTTCTGATGCGATATTCAGGTTGATCTTCGCCATCTCGAGGTAGCCTTTTTGCATCGATTCCCGGATGTATCGCTTCTTTCTCTCCAGCAGGTACAAGTTCATGGCCTCACGGATAAACTCGCTGCGATTGAGATTCTCAGCCTCAACAATGCCATCAACTTCCTGCAACAGATGATTCGGAACACTAACCATAATGCGTTTGGTTTTGGACAACACGCGGCACCTCCAAGCAACAATACTACCTAATCTCCACAGACATCCAAACGTATTATACCCATCATAACCTAAGTATGTCAAAGCATGCGGGTCTCTATACCAGATCATACCATCCCTGTGGAAATCAGGCCCCCCCTTCAACCTTCCCAACCTCAACGCAATTCATGTCACAAGGTTGTGTTCATGGACCGAACTTCGACAATTTCCGTGCCTTCCATGTACATGCGGGGGACGCGTCGACCGACGGCGCAGAGAACTTCATACGAAATCGTCCCGATCAAACTTGCTACTTCGTCCAACGTGATCTCGTCCTCCCCTTGCGCTCCGTAGAGCACCACTTCGTCACCGACTTGCACATCGTCAATCTCTGTAACATCGATCATCAACTGATCCATGCAGACACGGCCTGCAATGCGCGCGCGCCGTCCGCGGACGAGCAGCTCTCCGCGATTCGAGAGTTGGCGGGAGTATCCGTCTGCGTAGCCGATCGGGATCGTCGCGATCTTGGTGGGACGCTTGGCTTCAAACGTCGCGCCGTAGGAAATTTTCGTGCCGGGCTCCACGTCCTTGAGATGCACGATCTGCGACACCAACTTCATGACCGGGCGCAGTTTGACATCGCGGGGAACGTCCTCCGAGGGATAACACCCGTACATGGAGATGCCGAGGCGCACCATGTTGCCGGGGAGTTGCGGGAAGTTCAAAATGCCCGCACTATTTGATATATGCTGAAGCGGAATTTGTAGACCTTCGTCGGACAGGGCTCGCAAAATGTCGTTCCATCGCGCGACCTGTTCCTCTGCGTACGACTTGTCCGCTTCATCAGCGGTCGCAAAGTGCGTAAACAGCCCCTCGACGACGACGCCCGGCAGACTCTGCGCCAAGCGCACGAACCTAACCGTCTCTTCGACCGAGGTGAATCCGAGGCGGCCCATGCCGGTATCCGCCTTGACGTGAACTCTGGCCAACTTGCCCACTTCCAAAGCTTCCTGGTTCAACGCCTGCAACATCTCCTCTTGGTAGAGGGTCTGGGTGAGATCGTGTTCGACCACCAGTGCCGCTTGTCCGGGCGGCGTGTACCCCAGTACCAAAATCGGAGCTCGAATGCCCGCTTTGCGCAGTTCCAACGCCTCGTCCACCGAAGAAACGGCAAGATAAGTGGCGCCGGATTGCAACGCTTTGCGAGCAACGGGGACAGCCCCGTGTCCATAGCCGCCGGCTTTGACAACGGCCATCAACCGCGTGCCGGCCGGAAGTTGTGCATGAATGCCTTGGATGTTGTGCGCGAGGTTGTCCAAGTGGACTTCAGCCCACGTCGGTCGTACAAACATCAGATTCCCTTCTTTCTTTCCTTCTGTATATCCTATCCAGTTCGACACCTGCAGCAAGTGTCCTGCAAGAGTAAGGGTGTCTGCAATCAGACACCCTTTTTCCCCTGCTATTTGCCGTCTGTTTTGAGCATCGACTGGGCAACACGGACCATTTCGTCGGTCTCCATCTTGCCGGTCAATGAGAATTCCACACCATCATGGAACCATTGCATCGTGCGTGCCTCGCCCTCGTTGCCGGTCATGACCGCCGGCGTCCCCCACAGGTCGACGATTTCGCCTGTGCGCAAGTTGGAGTCCTTGGCAGCCGGGCGTTGCTCGATGATCGTGAACGGGTCTTTGCCCGAGTAGCGCAGCAGAACGCTCGATTGCGTCTCTTGCGGTTCCAGCAGTTTCGCACCGTCCGGCACGTAGCGCGGTTCGATGACGCCAAAGTCTTTCGCACCCGCCAGGACCGGTTTGGTTGCTGTCGGAGCCATCGCCATCGCCGATTCCGGGGTGAACGCGTCTTTTTTGAACTCAACGCCGGTTTTGAACGAATTGAAGTCCACCGAGACGATCGACTTGTCATCTTTGTCCAGCAGAGCGATCTGTTGCGGCTCGTAGCCGTTGTCTTTCAAGGTGACGCGTTGCGTGCTGACGAGCGGATTCTCCGGCTCCATCTTCATCGAGAACGAGACGGTTCCGTCACCGGTCGCGAATTTCTTGTCTTGCGCCGCCAAGATGCGGTCGAGCGCCGCGTGGTACAGGTAGACGTGGCCTTGGTTCTCCGCCCAGTCCCCTTTGAAACGGAAGCTCTTCTTCAACTGCGGCGATACGACAAAAATTCCGTCGTCGTTGCGCACGATCACCTGTGTGATCGAACTCGGGTCGTTGCCAAGCGCGATGCGGTAATAATGCGGCGCTTGGTACCAAGTCTCGATATAGTATTTCTGTTGCGAGTTGTTCGCTGTGACCGTCATGGTCGCTTTTGATTCATACGATTTCAGGTTTGACTTGAGATCGGTCAGGTCTTTCAGCACCGTTTCTTGATTCTGCGAGCCGCAACCGACGAGGGTGAGCGACAGGATCAGGATGCTCAGGAAGACGAGGTACCAGGGTTTTCTCATCCGTTCCATTCCTCCCAACATGATTCGAGAAACACTCTGGTACATGTCTATTCCTGTCCGACCCTCATTATGTACAAGTTACTTTTCCAAAATGACTTGGGCGACGGCGTATTCTTTGCTGTGGGAGATCGAGACGTGCGTGGAGGTCACACCCAATTGCTCCGCCAGTTCGGCCGCATGTCCGCGCAACGTCAATTGCGGGGCCCCCAGTTCCGTTTTGGTGATGATCAGTTCATGGAGCCCGACTTTGCCGATCCCGGTGCCGAACGCTTTGGACGCCGCTTCCTTGGCCGCCCAACGTCCGGCGAGATACTCGGCGCGGCGGCGCGGGTTGTCGAACATCTCGCGCTCTTCCGGTGCCAAGATGCGTTTCCAGATCGTGACTCCGTGTCGTTCCAGCATGTCGGTGATGCGCTCGATTTCAGTGATGTCGATTCCGGTTCCGATGATCATGAGTTTTTCCTCCCTTGTAATTCGTGCAGAATGATACCTTCATTGTACCGCAAGACTTTATCCCTTGTCCGTGACGCAATGCGGGGTTCTTTCGTATACTGCAGATATGTGACGATCTTTTCACGAAAAAGGAGGGCTGTGCATGGGCTTCATGATCTTGGCCATGGTCGGCGTGATCTTCGTGCTGCTCTGTGTCGCCATCGGCAAATCAGCCAACGGGCCTCGCCCTGTCAAACATCGTCGCTCCGGTGAGGACGGGTATTTGTTCGTAGACACGACTCCTCAAAACGACGGGCATCATCACCACCATCATCATAGCGGCGGGCATCACCACCATCACAGCGGAGACTCCGGCGGTGGAGACGGCAGCGACTGATGAAACGCATTTGCATGCAAAAAAACCCCTGTCCTCGCGCGTGGGACAGGGGTTTTTGCGCATGTGTTCAGGAAAGTTTCGGCAAGGGAGTCAGCATCTTCGTAAACTCGAGGACCGGCACCGGCTTGCTGAAGTAGAAGCCTTGGAACTCATCGCATTGCAGTTCGCGCAGTTTCTCGATCTGCTCGATGGTTTCCACGCCCTCGGCGACGACTTTGAGGTCGAGGCTCTTCGCAAGGGTGATGATCGTCTTGGTGATCGCAGCGTCTTCGGCGCGCGTGGTGATGTCGCGGACGAACGTGCGGTCGACTTTGAGCTTGTCGATGGGGAATTTCTTGAGGTAGGCGAGCGAGGAATAGCCGGTGCCGAAGTCGTCAATCGAGATGATACTGCCCATGTTGCGCAGTTCGTTCAGCATCTTGATCGCGTAATCGACATCCTGCATGATCAAGCTCTCCGTAATCTCAAACCCGATGCCGTGCAAATCTACGCCCGTCTCTTCCACCACGCGGCGCACCCGATCCAAGAAGTTCGGCTCTTGGAACTGGCGGGTTGAGAGGTTGACGGAGAGATGAATCGGAGCCAAGCCCGATCCCCGCCACGCTTGTTGGTGCTGGCAGGCGGTGCGGATGACCCAGTCGCCGATGTCGACGATCAGGCCGGTCTCTTCGGCAATCGGAATGAACTCGGCCGGCGACACCATGCCTTGTCCCGGTCGGAACCAGCGAATCAGGGCCTCGGCACCGACCACGACGCCGGTCTGAGCTTCGACCAGCGGTTGGTAGTACAGGGCGAACTCGTCATTCTCCAGCGCCGTTCGCATCGAGCGTTCCAGTTCCACTCGCTTCGCCATGCGTTCCGTCAAGATGTAGTCGAAGAACCGGTAGTTGTTCTTGCCTTTGTCCTTCGCTTCGTACATCGCGATGTCTGCATGTTGCAACAACGTCTCCGGGTCTTCTCCGTGTTCCGGTGCGAGCACGATCCCAATCGAGCCGGTCAGATAGAGCGGTTGCCCGTTCAACTGGAACGGCGCGTGAATCGCGTCCACCACTTTGCGGGCCGCAGCTTCGACATGATCGCGGTTCTTGACTTGTGTCAGCAGCACCACGAATTCGTCTCCGCTGTTGCGGCTGTAGGAGGTGGCGTCCGGCAGGCAGTCTTGCAGACGGCCTGCGACCATCTTGAGCAGTTGGTCCCCGACGGTGTGACCCATCGTGTCGTTGACATGCTTGAAGTGGTCGAGGTCGAGGAACAAGATCGCCACGATGTCATCGCCGCGGCGCTGTTTGAGCGCGGTGCGAAGATGATCGCGGAACAGCGTGCGATTCGGCAGTTCGGTGAGCGAATCGTAGTACGCCATGTGCGAGATGAGAGCCTCGGCCCTTTTTTGCTCGGTGACGTTCTTGAGCGTGCAATAGACGCCCGTCATTTCACCGTTGACGTGGATGGGCATCAGCGCCACTTCCACCGTCAGTTCTTCGCCTCGTTTGTTCAGCCACTTGAATTCACCGTAATGTGGGGTGTCGCCGCCCTTGATTTTCTCGATGGAGAGCCAATTGCTTTTGGATCGGCTCTTGGGGACGAATTGAATCAGCGGTTTGCCGATGACTTCCTCCATCGTAAACCCGCTCATCTCTTCGGCGGCCTTGTTAATCGAGATGATGTTTCCTTCAAGGTCGAGCGAGATTACGGCGTTCAAGTTGTACTCGAACAGGGACTTGTAGCGTTGTTCGTTTTCTTCCAGTTCCCGTTCTTGACGTTTGCGTTCGGTGATGTCACGGGAAACGACCATGATCCGCGAGATGTTGCCCTCGTCGTCGAAGATCGGCGAGCATTTCGCCTCGAAGATGGCGATCTCGTTTTTCTGCGTTCGGCAGCGGAACTCCATAACCACCGGACCGCGCAACATCACGCAGCGGTGGAAGCTGTCGATGGAGGTCTGCACATCCTCCGGCGCGATGATCGAAGCGGCTTTCTCCCCGATCAATTGTTCCACCGGATACCCGAGCAACGCTTCATGCGAGGGCGAGGCGTAGTGAACCGTGCCGCTCGTGTCGATCAACGAGATCAAGTCCGAGGTGTTCTCGGCGATCATCTGGTACTTCGCTTCACTGCGGGAGAGTTCTTCCTCTACCTGTTTGATTTCTGTACGGCTTTTGATAAAAATGTGCATGGCCGGCTTGCCCTGGTACGAGACCGGGGAGACGACCGCATGCACAGGCATCAACCGCCCGTCCATCCGGTAGATCCACTCTTCCGCATACTCCCGGCGACCTTTGAGGTGCGCGTTGGCTTGCATCTTGGCGATGAAGTCCGGGTGCATGAATTCGACGATCGAGCGTCCGAGCAGGTTCTCGCCCGGTGCCACGCCGAGCATTTCCAACGTGGCGTCGTTCAAAACCACCACATTGCCCGCTTGGTTCAAGGAGATGGCAATCGGAGAGCCTTCCATAATCGAGGAGTAAAGCGCTTCTTTCTCCAGCAGATCTTGGATCATCGCTTGTTTCTCCGTGGTGTCGCGTCCGACGACCAGCAGCCCCTCAAGGCTTCCGTCGTCATGGAACACCGGCACCCGCAAGACGTCAAATACAGCTTCGGTACCATCCAAGCGGGTAATCCGCTTCTCGACGGGCACGAGTTGACTGTCCGACTCCTCATCGAGTTCGATGAGCACGGCCAGCAACGGGCGCTCTGCTTCTACTTGCGCTTGAGTTTTCCCACGAATGTCGTCATCCTGAAGGTTCAGCAATTCACGTCCGTAGCGGTTGATTTCCAGCCAGCGTCCGTCTATGTCGAGAAAGCATACGAAGTCCGGCATGGCATCAATCAGTGTGCGCAACCGCCGTTCGTTCTCCAGCAACGCTTCCTCCTCCTCCGTTCGGTACTCCCGACGGTATCGTCGTGGTGTCTGGACACCCCTTCCCGTGTTGGTCACCCCAAATCCCATTGCTGCCTCCTCATGCTGTATGTCTAAAAGGTAAAGGTTGTGTTGTTTTCATCGGTAAGGATCAATTCGACAGGTTATGACACATCTCCTACCCGCTTACAAAAAATAACCCCGTTCCGAGTCGGAACAGGGTTTTTTTTCTACGCGGTCACGTCGCTTTTCGTGAAAAACAGCCACCCGACGGCATGGCAGAGCAAGACATAGACGGCGATGACTCCGAGGGAAAAACCGAGTGTCATCCCCGGAATCGGCGGCACGCCTTCGACGTATTGCAAAAGTCCGGTGTTGGTGAACAGCCAGAACTTCATGCCGGAGAAGTACGGCATCGACTTGGCGATCACTTCGCCGACCGCCGTCACGACCATCGTGAGCGTGATGCCGAGAACGGAGCTGCGAGAGGCGGCGGAGAACATGAACGCAATCGTCGAGACGACCCAGAGGTAGAGCAAAGCGGACAGATAGGTGAAGAGCAGGTCTTGCGCCACGGAGAGGTTGCCGGGCGTCATGTCTTCGAGCGGGACGTTCGGCAGATACGGCTCGGACAGCCCGGCAAATCCGAACATCGCAGCGCCGGCGAGCCAGCTTCCGACGAACATCACCGCGACGAGGAACAGCCCAAACAGCAGGACGGCGGCGTACTTCGCGAAGTAAATTTTCGTGCGCGTCACCGGGCGAATCAACAGGAGTTTGACCGTCCCCCATTGGAATTCGCTCGATACGATGTCTCCGGCGATGACGATCACGACGATCGTCGCAAGTCCCAGTTGCGAAGCGAAGTCCTTGGCGAACAACCACGACGTGGTGTGGCTCGGCGGGATGTTGTGGTCAAGTCGATACCGGTCGAATTTGATTTCTTGTTGGATCAGATTTTGCTTCTGCGGAAATGCGTTGCGAGATTGGTAGTCTTGCAAGAGCTCGGTCTGTTGCTGCATCTCTTGGGTGAGTTTCGCTTTCCAGTCTCCCGAGACTTCCGGTTGTTTGTAGGAGAACACCGCGTTGAAAATCAGCGAGATCAGAATCAGTCCGACAAAAACCCATGTGCGCGGGCGGATGTAGAGTTTGAGGTGTTCGTTGCGGATCAGGTTATTCAATTCCGCCACCTCCCGTCAATTCCAAGAATTTGTCCTCCAACGTTTTCGCAGTTGTGCGAATGCCGTAGACGCCGATCCCCGCCTCGACGAGTCGGGCGTTGAGCTTCGGAATCTGCTCTCGGGGAATTTGGAGGGTGAGGCTTTCGGAGTCGAGGACCTCCCGCGCCTGTTCTGCATGGTCGACTTCGAACGTGACTTCATACGTCTCGCTCTCTCCGACCATCTCGCGCAGGGAGTTGACGCTGACGAGTTTGCCGTGCTGCATGACGGCGACGCGGTCGCACATCAATTCCATTTCGGCAAGCAAGTGGCTGGAGACGATCACCGCGATGCCCTCTTGCTCCGCGAGACGACGCAGATGATCGCGCAGTTCGCGAATGCCCGCCGGATCGAGTCCGTTGGTGGGCTCGTCCAAGATCAGCACGCGCGGGCGGTGCAGCAGCGCTTGGGCGAGACCGAGTCGCTGGCGCATGCCCAGCGAGTACGTTTTTACACGATCGTGGATGCGTTGGGAGAGTCCGACGAGAGCTGTGACTTCCTCGATGCGCTCCTTCGTGACGCCCTTGGACATGCGGGCGAAGTGGAGGAGATTCTGCCAGCCGGTCATGAATTTGTACATCTCCGGATTCTCGACGATCGCTCCGACTTGGGCGAGTGCGCCTTCGAAGTCCCGGTCGAGGTCGAGTCCGCCGATTTTGACGGTGCCCTCCGTGCGGGAGATCAGACCGACGATCATCCGGATCGTGGTCGTTTTTCCCGCGCCGTTGGGGCCGAGCAAGCCGAGCACTTCGCCGGGCAGCACGTCGAACGAGAGGTCGTCGACGATCACTTTGTTGCCGATCTCTTTGGTGAGACCGCGTATCTCTACGATTGGTTGAGAGGTGGGATTCAGGGGAAGAGCCTCCTTTTTCTAAACTGTCTCTTTATACAGACGAGCGGAACTTCGTGGAAGTTCCGCTTTTTGGACATCTGTTCGTGAACTGTGAGTCTTCTGTGATTTTGCTACATCCTCATCGTCATCATGTTCCCCGAACCGTAGCGTTTTAAACCGATGCGGAACACCCAGAAGGCGAGGAGTGTGACCCCGACGGCGACGGCGATGGACGTCCAGACGAATGTGGAGGACCAGTCGCGCAGGAAGCCGATGGGGAGAAACGAGATGAAGCCGGCCGGCAGGACGGTGAAGAGAATCAGCTTGCCGATGCCGCGGAAGATGTCGGTCGGGTACATCGAGACGGTGAGAAAGGCGTTGAACACTTGAAACCCCAAGCCCTCTGCGTTGCCGATGAAAAAAGAGAGCGACTGCGCGAGGACGTTGAAAAACACCATAATCGTCGATCCCACCAACAACGCCAAGAGCAATTTCGCAAATCCGAGCGGCGAGTGGTTGCCGTACAGCCCGTAGAGGATGAAAGTGAACAGGAGGTCTCCGATGGCGGAGATCGTCATTTTGGAAACCAAGACGTGGAGCAAGACCGGCTTCGGTTGCGCGAGGTACGTGTCGAGTTGTCCTGTCGAGACGATGTTCGCAATCCCGATGAAGTTCCCGAAAAACACCGCCGCCACGCCGTATGCCCCGCAACCGACCGCTTGCGCCATCATCACGTCTTGAAGCCTCCAGCCGTTGACCAGCGGAAATTTCGTGAAGTAGACGCCCCAGAAAAACACCCAGACGAAATTGTTGATCAGCATCGTCCCGACCGTAATCGAGAAGGAAAGTCGAAACTCCATCGCGCCGGCGAGGTTGAGCTTCCAGGTGGTGAGCAGGAAGTCGAGGAGGTTTTGCGTTTTTCTAACCGCCGTTGACATTGAGTTTTTTCACTCCTTTCCGATAGAGGAGGGTCAGGCAGAGAGTCAGCACAATCGCCCAGAGCGCTTGCACGCCGAGCATGCGGCCGATGAGCGAGGCATCGAATTGCACCGCCATTTTGGACGGGAAGTAGACGACCGTCTGGAACGGGAGCCAGTCGGCGACTTCACGGATGGTCCCTCCGAACATCTCCAGCGGGAGCAGCATGCCGCCGAGGGTGAAGACGATTTTATAGTAGACGAACTCCAAGCCCCGGGTCTCTTCGATCCAGAACGAGAACAGGGCGAGGATCATGTTCAGCAAAAAATTGATCGTGAACGCGCCCACCGAGACGAGCAGGAACCCAAGCCAGCCCCAGCCGAAGTGCGGAACGCCGAACATCGTCGTGCCGAGCACCCCGCCGACGAGCAGATGAACAGGGAGCAAGACGTACGCTTCTCCCATGTAGGTTGCATATTGGAAGAGCAAGTACGAGACGGGGCGCGTGAGTTGGTAGGCGACATCGCCTTTTTTGACCTCGTCTTCGATGCGGCGGGCGAGACGCGGTGAGGAGAGCACCATCGCTTCGGCGAAGACCAAGTACCAGAGCAGTTGTTCGAAGGAATAGCCGGAGATCGTCGGAGTCCCGACTCCTTCGTACGTGACGCGCCAGAGTTGTGCAAAGATATAGAGAATGACCAGTAAAAAAAGAGACCGAATGAGATAGTCGTACAAATACGCGAGGTTGTTGCGCACGGTGATCTTGCCGACCGCGGTGTACTTGGCGAGTTGCAAAGCCAGCGAACTGACGCGCGGTTCGTGTAGAGACGATGGACGAAGTTCACGTGAAGTGCGATTGCTCGCGAAAGATTCCGCGTGGTTCTGAGGGTCTGAGTCTGCCATCTTACGCTCCTCCTTTCCCGGTCCTTTCGTAGATGTGGGTGATGATTTCTTCCATAGAAGGGTCTTCAATCGTCACGTCTTCCAAGCGGTAGTTGGTGACGATGAACGAGAGCACCGTTTCGATGGACGTTTGCGCGGTGTTGACGGAGAGTTTCATCCCCGTGCCTTTTTGCTTGACGACGGTGACGCCCGGCAGTTGGATCGGTTGCGGGAGCTCCGCCAGTTTGAGGTGAATCGTTTTGTGCGTGAGGAACTCGCGCTTCATGTTCGACACGCTGTCATCGAGGATGACTTGGCCGTGGTTGATGACGATGACCCGTCTGCAAAGCTGTTCGACATCCCCCGCGTCGTGCGAGGTGAGAAAAAGCGTCGTGCCTTCCTCGCGGTTCATCTCGCGAATCAAGTCGCGAATTTTTTGCTTCACCACCACGTCGAGACCGATCGTCGGCTCGTCGAGGAACACGATCTGCGGACGATGCAAAAGCGCCGCCGCGATCTCGCAACGCATCCGCTCGCCAAGCGACAACTTGCGCACGGTCGTATTCAAGTACGGCCCCAACTCAAAGCGCTCCACCAACTCATCGCGGCGCTTCAAGAACTCCCCGCGCGGAATCTCATAGATGCGCGCCATCAGTTCAAACGTGTCGATCGGCGGCAAATGGTACCACAATTGCGACTTCTGCCCGAACACGGAGCCCACATGAAACGCGAGCTTCTGCCGCTCCGACCACGGATTGAACCCGAGGACCTCGGCAGAACCGGCTGTCGGATGCAGGATGCCGGTCAGCATCTTGATCGTGGTTGACTTCCCCGCCCCGTTTGGCCCGAGGAACGCCAACACCTCGCCTTGCTCAATCGTGAAATGAAGCGGTTGCACCGCAACTTTTTCTTCGACTTGCGGGCGGAACAACCCTCTGAGAGAGCCTCCAAGCCCGGCTTGCTTGTGCTTGACCGTGAATGATTTCGTAAGTCCTTGTACACGCACAGAAGACATCTGTCACCCTCTCCTTCGATACAAAAAAAGACCCGGGACAAGCCCGTGCCGGTTGCCCGACAGCGGAACTTGCCACAGGTCTTTTAACTCTTCCAGCATACTGGAAATTATTGTACCATGCGGGAGGTTCACGTAAAAGGGAAAAGATCAAAGTTCGTCCCGGTAAAAAGCGCAGGCAAAACCCGCGCCTTGCGCGACGTTGATCACCCCGTGACCCCCTGCCGGCATGGAGCGCACCATCAGCCCGGCGAACGATTGGTTGAAGACGAACGCCCCGACGTTCATGATCACGTCTTCGAAGACCAACTCTTCCCCCTGCATCATCGGGACTTTGACAGGGTCCTCCATGATGCGCTTTTGCACCACGTAGGTCTCCGTGCCACCCAGCAAGTCGCGGACTTTGCTCTCCCACTCGCTTTGGCTCAGTTTCCACCCGAGCAGAACTCCGTGTCCGCCGTACCCGTAAGCCGGTTTCAAGACCAGTTGTTCACGGTTCTCCGTCACAACCTGCTCCAGCCCCGACTCCAAGAAGCGAGTCCACGGAATGCAGCGCTGAATCAAGTCTTGCTCTTCCGGCGAATAGTGGGACGCAAAGGCAGGATCGGAGAGCAGGGCGAAGTTGCCTTTGTTGCTGTACAGTTCCGTATGCAACCCGTTGATGACGACGAGGTTCCCGGCTTCGTAGGCTTTCAGCATTTGCATTACTTTGTCGGTATCTCGCTTGACGTCTGCGAACAAAAACGTGCGATACATGATGTCGATGACTTCACCCCGACACATCAGGGACTCGTCAACCAACTCCACCTCGTCTTGGTGGCAGACCCACACGTCCAGTCCGTGTTCTCGGAACAGTTTCTGGGTGTAGGCATTCATCTCGGCGTAGTCCAGCATGTCCGGATACCAATCGACGATGGCAATCCGGCTTTTTTCCAGATGCAAGCCTTTGATCTCCGCCACAGCGCGGATGCTGTCCACCAAGTGTCGGAACGGGTCGTCGTATCGCCAATGCTCCGAACCAAGCGTGCGGAAGTACCTCATCTCTTCCATAAAAGAGTTCAATCGGGCAATCTCGATCCCGCCCACGGAGCTGTCGACGTTGAACTCCATACATTGATAGCCGGTTTCATTCAAGCTGAGATCGGCACGCGCCATGATCCCGGCATCGTCTCCGAATGTCAGGCTCATGACCTGACATTGTTCCTCGCTAAACCCCAGTCGGCGTCCCATGACGAACGGATCTCCTCCGAACAAGCGCTTGGGGATCGACAACAGCAAGGTCAGCAGATTCTCGGCATCTCGACCGATTGCTTTGTACTGCTCTCGTTCCAGCAACACCGGCGTCGGGAAGATCAGCGATTGGCGATGGTGTGCATACAGGAACCGATCTTGCTCGGCGGTCTGCAGCAGTTCCCGAAATGCGGTTCGCGCAGGTTGCGGATCGCCCGACACCCGATCGTTGACTTCCTCGATCAAAGAATTCACAACGTCACACCCCTTCCGGAGTCAGTTGAGCGTCACGATGGGCAAGTGTCGAGTTCACCGCGTATTGAATCACGTGCTTGGAAACTGCAAACCGACGCTCCGGCTCGAAGAAATACCACCCCGGCACGTTGTTCACTTCCAATAAGTAATACTTCCCGTCGTACGCCAAGATATCGAGTCCCGCGATCGTGATTCCCATCGCTTGCACCGCGCGCATCGTCACCTCGCGAATCTCGTCGCTCACTTCCACTTCCTCGAAAGTCGCGCCCATCGCCAGGTTTGCTTTCCATGTCTTTTCATTGGGGATGCGGCGAATCGTGAACAGAATCTCATCTCCGACCACCGTCGTTCGGAAGTCGCCCTCCGGATGCGGGATAAACGGTTGCACCAAGACGTCGCCGTATTGAGAGAGCAGCGATTGGACGAGCGGTGCGCTTTTTTCAAAATCGCCTGTGACCCGCTCGACGTCTTGCCCGGCATAGCCGTAGGACGGCTTGACCACAATCGTCCCGTACTTCGCCGCCAACTCGCGGACTGCGCTGACGTTGTTGCATTGGAACGTATCCGGCACTTGGAGGCCCGCTTCGGTCAGTCGATGCATCGTGAGCAATTTGCTTTCCGATGTGATGAAGTCGTCGGCCGGATCGATCACGAAGAGTCCCGCCTCTTGCATCAATTGATAGCGTTCACAATCGCTCGCCCAGTGTTCCGGTCGAACTTGTGCGCGGGAGATGACCACATCGAGTTCGGCGAGATCTCGCCCGTTCGCCGAGAGTTGGTTGCGCCCGTCCCTCGTCGTGAATTGCACGTCCTGCAAGGTGAAAAGCAACATCTCATGTCCGAGCGCAACGCCGGCTTCCACCAAGTTCAACGACTCAAACTCTTCGTAGTCCCAGCCCATGATCCCGATCTTCATCGAACGACACTCCCTTCGAACAAGTCCAGCGCTTGTTGTTCCAACTCCAGCGCGTGTTGCTGACCTTTGCCCACGACCATGTATTCGATGGTGCCCGTGCGTTCGAGGTCTTCCGTCAAGACCAAGACGCCGGTCTCATGCGGCCCTTTGACCAACAAGCCGTGCGCATCGAGCAAGTCCAGCAAATCGTTAAACGCGACCCCGACTTTACTCTTGTTGCGGGTGAGCAACGTGTAGTGGTCTCCGTAATTCGCCCCGTACAGATGCTCCGCGACGACATGAATATGTGTGCAGCCGCCCAGTCGACCGTTCACTTCGCTGAACAGCACCTTGCCGCTCGCCGTCAGCATCCCGTCCACGTTGATTTTGCCAACGAATCCGCGCTGACGAGCGACGTCCGCCAATTGCATCGAGCAGGAGACAAACTCTCCGATTGCATACGGCGGCAACGACATCGGTGGAATCTGGAACCCGTTCCAGACCGGCTCCATCCGCATGTCCCCGAAGTTCAGCAAGTAAGGACGCAAAACGCCCGGCTTCACTTCCAATTCCGAATAAAAAACAGCCGTGGTGGTATGGTAGCTCTCCACGACCAACGCCGTGTTGCGGCGACCGGTCAGACGCTCCCAAAGTTGCTCGGCGTGGAGCGCCACTTCCTGTTTAGAAGCGAGTTGAATCGTCTGCGTGGCCCCCGTCGATTCGGTGCGGTTCGGGTCGAGCGTCAGCACGATGTTGCCGTCGCCGCCCGCGTTGTAATCCTGTTTGAGAATGACGGAGCCCGTGACGTCCAACAGCGAGTACAGAGCGCGTTCCAACTCCGGCCGGGAGTAACAATTGATCCCCTCGGCCACGGGAATGTCGTACGCGCCCCCGATGCGGCGGAATTCGATCTTGGAGTTCAGCATCTCCGCTCCGCCCTGCAGGAAGTAGTCCAACGCAGCGGCGTTCATCGACACCGGAAGTTGCGTGGAGATATACGCGACCGCACGGTCAAAGTAATAGGGCAGAACTTCCCACTCTTGCTCCGATTCGCTCATCATCTCCCCCAGCGCTTGCACCAAGCCTTTGTCTGCCAACACTTCATAGGTAAGCGTGTAGACGTCCTCAAGCGACGCGCCCTCCGGAGTCAATTGGCGCACCGTTCCTTTTTTCACATTCATCAGATTCGTTGCGTAGTCGAGAAATTCTTGCGAGATCGGAGCGGGGAGCACGAGCACGTCCCCCTCTTTCGCCAGCCACGTCAAGCGGTTTGCCACAATCGAACTCCCGATGACGATGGAGCGGTCGCGACGTTCCGGTTCCCCGACTTGAGATTCTCCGTCCACGTTGCCGATGATCACTTTGCGCTTGGTGTTCACCCGCTTGGCACGGGCCAGTTGTGCAACTTTTGATTCCAATGCTTGCATGAAGAGTTCCTCCCTTTTTACACGCTCAAGGTGTTCGCTTTCGGATGTTTCGACCGATCCAACACGTAGAGGATCGCAAACATCGCCAACCCGATCACACCGTAACAGACCCAAGGCAGCACAACATTGTCCAACTTCATGAGATAGGCACCCAGATAGTTGCCGATCGTCCCGCCCACGGCGGTCGAGATTTCAAACATCCCAAAGTACGCTCCCGTATTCTCCGCAGCTCCGAATTCGCTGACGACCAGATCGGACGCCGGCAACGCCAACGTCTCGCCCATCGTGTACACCAAGATGCAGAGAATCAGCCAAAGCAGCGTGGCGAACATCGGGATGAGGAAAAAACTGACGCTCATGAACAAAACGCCGAGGCGTAGCAACAGCAGAGGCGCGCGCGTCTCGAACAGGTTTCGTAAAAAAAACATGAGCACGATGCCAGCGATTCCGTTCATCATGAACACCGCGCTGACGTACGTCTCATCGTGAACCGCCCGAAACACTTGAATCGGGATGGAGACGGTGAGTTGCGTGAACAGCGCCCAAAATAAAATCATCGCTCCGATGTACAGGAGGAACGCCCGCTGTTTCAAAATCGAACGAAGGCTGGCGAGCATCCGCGTGGTCGTGCGTTCCGTTTGGTACTGACCGCGAAACAGGAACATGACGAGAGACAGCGCGATCATCACGGCACCGCCCGCCGTAAACGGCAAGGCCGGGTCGACCAAAATCAACAAGCCTCCCGCCAACGGGCCGAGGATCGCACCGGCGTTCAGCGCTTGGTTGTAATACGTGAAGATGCGCTTGCGATCTCCCTCCGGCTGTTTGGCGAAAACGGACGAGACGGAGGGGTCGTAGAGAGCCCCCCCGATCCCGACCAACGCCGCCACGACCAGCAACATGGCAAACTCATGCACAAAGCCGTATCCGATAAACCCGATTCCGCGAATCAGAATCCCCGTGAACAGCGTCGTGCTGTGCGAGAGGCGATCCCCGATCATGCCGGTCAAAAGCGGCAGACCTCGGGAGCACAGCAAGTTGGTCGTCAGCACCGTTCCCAGCTCCCACGCGGAGAAATGCAGGGTTTGCGTCAGATAGAGCGCCAAGAACGGCACGATCATGAATCCGCCCACGTTCATCAAAAACGCGGAGAGCAACAAAATCTTCATCGCGGCGGACATTGGCTTTGACCTTGACTTTCTGTCGGTCATCTCACACCCACTCGGGATTGCTTGTCGCTCACCCGTGCCAGAAATTTCGTCTCGTCGATGACGAATCGCTCATGAACGCCGCTCAAGATCTGCTCGTGCTCGTCTTCGGCGGTGACGTCGAACACCAGTTTCTTGCGATCCACTTCGCGAAGTGTCGCCGTAATCGTGAAGCGCTCCCCGCAGGGGGTCGCCGCGAGATGCTTCATCTGATGCGCCGTTCCGACCGTTGCGCAATCCGCGCCGACTTCTTGCTCGACGACCTGCATGCAGACCAGTTCCGCCAGCCAAAGCAGGATCGGCGTGGAGAGCACGGGGAAGTTGTTTTTCCAATTCGTGGCGAGGTACTCGTCCTTCACCACATCGGTGACGGTTACTGTGGCACCAATTCGGAATTGCATGCGGCCCACCTCATTTCGTACTGGCGCTTCATCTGGTTGAACATGTTGACACGCTGAATGTCACTCGTTCCCCCGGCAATTCGCGTGCCCGTCACGTCGCAGAACATCTGCGCGATCTCGCCCATCATGTACCCGCTGTGCGCTTTCAACTGCATCGCGTGTTGCAAGACTTGGAACAGGTTCTCGGTGCCGACGTACTTCGCCAGCGAACACATCAGCGACGCTTCGTCGTCGTTGCGGATCAACTTGTCCAACGCGGCGTAGGAAACCCAACGGGAGCTTTCAATCGCCATCTTGATGTCGGTCAGTTTGGATTGCACGTATTGGTGGTTGGCAATCTGCGTTTTGAAAGCGTGACGTTCAAAGGAGAACTTCATGCTCTCGTCCAAGATCGGCTCCATGAACGCAGCACCGACCAAGCCGTACAGCACGCGGTCCAGAGAGATCATGTTGTAGAGGATGTTCAGCCCGTTGCCCGCTTGGCCCAAGATCGACAGCTCGTCGATTTTCACATCTTGCAGGAAAATATCGCCCGTCGGGCTCGTGTGGTTGCCGAGCATGTGCTCCGCTTCGGCGAACGACATCCCCTCAAAAGTTCGCTCCAAAATGAACAGCGTGATGTCTTGGCGCCCGAGTTCCGGAATCCGGCCGACCATGACGATGATGTCGGCGACCGGCGCGTTGGTGATGTGCGCTTTGTGCCCGTTCAAGATATACCGGCCGTTTTCCAGATGCGCCGACGTGGTGATCCGCGCCACGTCCGAACCTCCGCTCGGCTCCGTGATCGCCGTAGCCCCGATGGCGCCGCTCATCAGCGCGGGGAGATAGCGTTGCTTTTGCTCTTCGGTTCCGTGCAAGTTCAAGACGCGGATGCAACCGATATGGGCGATCATCGAGAGCAAGAAGCCCAAGTCGCCGATCGTCGTCGCGAGTCCTTCGACCGCCGCCGAGAATTCCCACCATGTCTTGCCTTCCCCGCCGTACGCTTCCGGCACCGCCAGACGCCAGATGCCCTCGTCGGCGAGCTCTTGCCAGCTTTGGTGGTCAAATTCGTGGTGCGAGTAGCAAGCTTTGGTGCGCTCGCTGATTTTTTTTCCGAAGTTTTGATAGAGTTCCCGCAGTTGTGTTTGTTCTGCATTCCAACTCAGTTGCATGCGAACATCCCCTTTCCGATTTCAGATTCCAGTCCTTGTGCCACTTGCTTGAGAGACTTGTCCAGTCGCTCCGTCATCTCTTGCAGTTCTTGCTCGTTGATCACAAACGGTGGGGCCACGAGAATCGCATCTCCTGCGTAGAGATCGACCATCCCTTGGCTCGGATAGATCACCAGACCGTTTTGCATCGCGGTGCTGACCAAGCGGTTTGCCACTTGCAACTTGGAGTCGAAGCAGGATTTCTTTGCGCGGTCTGCCACCAATTCCATCCCGAACAGCAGGCCTTTGCCCCGCACGTCCCCGACGATCCCGTGCACCGAAGCGAGTTGACGAAGCATCGCTTCCATGCGCTGACCGGTTTCCCGAACTTGCTCGACCAAGCCGTTCTCTTCGACATAGTCCAAAACGGCCAGCGAAATCGCGCAAGATTGCGGGTTGCCGCTGTACGTATGCCCAAACACTCCGACGCCGGACCCAGCGCGTATCGTCTCCATCACCCGCTCGGATGCCATAATGGCGGCAATCGGCGAATATCCGGCGCTCATGCCTTTGCCCACAGCGATCAGGTCGGGCTTCACGTTCCAGTGATCCATCCCGAACCATTCTCCCGTGCGTCCCAAGCCGGTCATGACTTCATCGGCAATCAGCAGCACGTCATAGCGGTCGCAAATCTCCCGAATCTTCTCAAAATAACCGGCAGGCGGAGTCAACGCGGCACCGGACGCACCCACAATCGGTTCGGCGATGAAAGCGGCCACTTGGTCGGCACCGGCTTGGCGAATTTTTCGTTCCAGATCGTCCGCGCACTTCAAACCGCAAGACTCGGGCTCCAGCGCAAACGGGCAGCGGTAGCAGTAGGCTTCGGCGACGGCCGGTTCTTCGTGCAGGAGCCAGTTGTAGCGATGACGGCGTCCATAATGTCCGGAGACCCCGAGCGCGCCAAGCGTCATCCCGTGGTAACTGACCCGGCGGGAGAGAACTTTGCGCTTCTCCGGCTTGCCGCGCTCTTGCCAATATTGCCAAGCGAGTCGCAACGCCACTTCGGTCGCTTCCGAACCGCTGTTGACAAAAAACACCCAGTCCATGCCCGGACTTTTCTCGACCAACCGCTGCGCCAACGTCTCCGCGGCCGGACTTGTAAACTGCGTGCGATAGGTGAAGGAAACTTTCAACGCCTGCTCGTACGCGGCGTCGGCGATCTGTTTCAACCCGTGACCCAGATTCGCAACGATTGCGCCCGAGCACCCGTCCAAGTATTGCGTGCCTTGCTGATCATAGAGATAGACGCCCTGTCCGTAGTCGACCACGGGGTACTGCGCGTTCAGATTCGGTTTTATCAACATCGAGGTTTGTACCATGTCGCATCTAGACCTCCTGATATTCTTTGAACTCGTGCCATGTGCCGTTGTAGAAATCCGCAATGGAAACCAAACAAGCCAGTTCGTCCGAACACGTCATCGCTTCCACCACGCCCCGCTCCGAGAAGGGTTCGAACCTTCCCGGCTCCACTTTCACGCAAGGAACGGTGTCGCCTGCCCAGAGTTGGAGCTGTTCCACCGAGTGTCCCAGAATGTCCTCGGTAACCACGACGACAACCAGATCGCCATCTGCAAAACGCACGATGGCATGCGGCTTTTTGCCCAGTCTGCGCGAGAGTTCATCGACGACTGTCATTTCGTTACCAAAGTTATCATTCACTGAATTTCCCTCCCCTCTATTTAGAAAACACTATATTACCAACTTAGTAATAGTGTCAAGGCAATAATTATTTCTAAGTTAAACTCCGAGAAAACATTTTACAGAAGGAGAGCCCGCCTTTGCTGCTGTAAGCGCGCCTTGACAGTGCTTCTAAATTTCGTGGTATATTCTATTGTAGAAACTCGATCAAAAAAGGACTGGGGGCGCTCCCGGTCCTTCACTTTTATCTGGAAGCGAGGGATGCCCATGAACGAGCTCCGTACGCCCACGTTCCGACAGGCGGCGCTTTTTACGATTCTGATGGATGGGATTTTGTTGGTGCTCGGGTGGTTGATTATCGGGCCGCCGAACGTGATGGGGCCGATTGCCTCGTTCAAGATCACGGCGATCATCGGGTTGCCGACGATTACACAGTTGCTTGAACCGGGGCACCAGTTTTCGTTGATTGGATTTCAGCAGTTCGGTGTGCTCAAAGTCATCATCGCCTGCTTGATGTATGTGCTGTTTTTGCTGGCGAGCGCGTATTACATCTCCCTGCTGGCTCGCACGCGGCGCGAGTTGCCGACGCCTGCGACCCAAGATGCGACGCGGGCGTGGCCGGTGTTGTTCCTCTGGATGCTCGTGCAGTTGGCGGTGATGGGGGTGCTCTCTGTTGTGGTTTCGCTGTTTGGCCGTGTCATCACACAGGCGGCCGGGCAAGTGGGGCTTGGCGCGGTGTTGATCTTGGTCATGCTCGGGTTCCGTTTTGTGTTCCTCTATGTGGAGTATGCGGCGGTGGTGCTGCGGCTTGGACTGATCGGGGCGATGAAAAAAGCGCTCGCGTTGCTTCGCGTGACGGCGGCGGAGTCGTTTTATCGGTTTTTCACGCTGTGTATCGTGTCTTTTGTGCTCGGGTATGTTGTGAACCGGTATTTTAGCGTCGGGGTGTTGATGGGGACTTTGGTCGTCAACGGTCTGTTGCAGACGTGGTTGCAGATGCGGTTGATGGAGAGTTTTTTCCGAGCCGAGGAGCGGTTACAGGGTGAAGGGGAAGTGCTATACTAGGAACATACATATAACTCCAACAGATTGAGGTGCTGGATTTGGCGACAACGATCGAAATGAACTCTCTGGCTGCGAAGAAAATTCGCGAAGCTATGGAACAAGAGAACAAACCGGACTTGATGTGCCGCGTGTACGTGGATCACGTTCATGGCGACCATGCGCATTACGGCCTGACGTTTGACACCCAGAAGCCGGAGGACGAAGTGGTCACGGTGCAAGGTCTCGACCTGCTCGTCGGTCCCGAGAACAAGGACATGGTCAACGGCCTGAGCATCAAGTTCCTGCTCTACCCGCAAGAAGGCTTCAAGATCACCAACCCGTCGAAGAACAACCACGGCGATCACTAAGGTGTAGACAAGCAGGCACACAGAAGTGCCCGCGTAAGGAAAAGAGACGGGGCGATCCCCGTCTTTTTTTTCAATTGAGGAGGGGTTTTGTGGACAGTTTGATGGTGGAGGTTGAGGGTGGGCGGTTGAAGGTTTGTGTGGACGGGGCGGGGGCACCTGTGCTGTTGGTGCATGGGATTTTTGCTTCGGGGTATTGTTGGCGGGAGGTCGTGCCGATTTTGGCTCGGGAGTATCGCGTGTATACGGTCGATTTGCTCGGCTTTGGCGAGAGCGACATGCCTCCTCTCGCCGACTACTCCCAATCGGCACACGCCCGCCGCCTTCACGAACTGATCCAAAAACTCAACCTGCACAACCTCCGCTTGGTCGGACACTCCATGGGCGGCGAAATTTCCGTTCATGCCCTGCTCCAAAACCCGGAGCCCTTCGCCCAATGCGCCTTGGTATCCGCCGACGGGTTCCGTCCCGCATTTCGAGGTTGGCAGAGACGACTGTTGTCCGGTTTTTGGATGAACGGGTTCGTCCGCACGTTTTTTTCCGAGCGAGGATTCGCCCGCGCCGTCACCCGGATCGTGCAGGAACCGCAGGTTTTTTCCTCCGAAATCGTGCAAGGCTATCTCAAACCGTACCAACGCGCCGAATTCCCGCACGCCGTCCGGCAGTTGGTGCGCAATCGGGAGGGCGGCCTCGACCCGGCAAGAGTTGCATCCCTGCCCGATCTCCCGACGCTTCTGCTCTGGGGCGATCAAGACCGGATCGTGCCTGTCGCCATCGGAGAGCAGTACCGGAAGCTGCTCCCTCATGCAGACTGGCAACTCCTCCCCAACTGCGGACATATGCCGATGGAGGAATTCCCCGCAGAGACCGCCGAACGACTGCTGACTTTTTTCAAACGTGTATAAAAAAACACCACATGCCGTCGGCGGCTGTGGTGTTTTTTTGTCCCGATGGCTCAGCGCTCGGAGACGTCGTCATCGAGCGGTTCGACGCTGCCGTCTCCCGCTAAGCTCTCCAGCCCGCAATCTGCAAGGATCGAATTGATCAGCTCCTGCGGAATCCGGTAGGGTTGATGTTGCTCTTGGTTGCTCGGTTGCATGTGTTTCCAATCTCCTTCCCGACACTCGGTGTGTGAGAATCATCCTATGCGGAATTGGAGTGGATTATGCACATGCGCATCCTTACGCTTGGCTTTTGACTTGTTTTTCACGCCCGCTCAGCATCTTGCCAAGCACGATGACGGCGACGGTGACCACCAGCGGAACGACCCAGTCGAGCACGGCGATGTTGACGAATTCGTCGACCACTTTGTCCGAAATCAACATCGTGCCGGCCGTCCAGCCCAGGACCCCTGCCCCCACGTAGATCAGCAACGGGAAACGGTTCATCAACTTGAGAATGACGGTGGAGCCCCAGACGATGATCGGAATCGAGATGGCGAGCCCGATCAACACGAGCGCGATATGACCCTTGCCGGCCGCGGCGACGGCGAAGATGTTGTCCAGCGACAGAACCAAGTCGGCCATGATGATCGTGCGGATCGCTTTGCCAAACGAAGCGTGGGACTTGATGTGCGCTTCTTCCTCCCCGACGTTGTCGACGAGCAGTTTGACGGCGACGTAGATCAGGAAGATCCCGCCCACCGCTTGCAGAAACGGAATCTCAAGCAGGTAGACGGCGACGACCGTCAAGATGATGCGCACGGCGACGGCACCGACCGTCCCCCAGAGGATGGCTTTTTTCCGCTGTTCATCGGGCAGGTTTCGGGAAGCCAACGCGATGACCATCGCATTGTCTCCACTGACGACCAAGTCGATGATGATGATACTGAAGAGACCGATCAGAAATGTAAGCATGTTCTTCCTCCTCTCGTCCTCTCCTACCACTATTTCCCGATTCCAGACAAAATAAAAGAGACCTTTGCCGTGGATATCGGCAAAGGTCTCGCTACACGCGTTGGTTGATAACGCCCGGAGGATCTCGCGCAGAGACACCTCGTCATGACGAAACGTTATCACAGGCACGGACGAATGCCTGCAAGCTACTCCCCTTTGATGTTTTTAGTGTACCCTTTACGCTGGGCTAAAGTCAACGCCTAAATCGGACAACGGCGGGGAAAGGCTTCCTGTGGGCGTTGCGGGAAGTTTGTTGTATGATAAGGTTTGAATGTTATTGAAGAGAAAGGATCACTTGCCCTCATGACTACGCGTTCGAATTCATTTCTTTTTGTCACATTGTTGCTCGTCGTCGCCATCGCCGGGATGAGTCAGGGATTGACGTTGCCTCTGCTCAGCGTCCTGCTGGACCAAGACGGCGTTTCCACCGTCGCCAACGGATTTAACGCGGCGGCTTTGTATATCGGGATCTTGATCGTTTCTCCGCTGATGGAAATTCCGTTGCGCAAGTTCGGCTATCGGACGACGATCTTCATCGGTCTCACCATCGTCACGATCTCGACGTTGCTTCTGCCGGTGTTTCGCGGGCTGGCGGTCTGGTTCATCCTGCGTCTGCTGATCGGGATCGGCGACGTGGCGCTGCATTATGCGGCGCAATTGTGGGTGACGGCGATCGCGCCCCTTGAAAAACGCGGGCGGTACCTGTCGATCTATGGATTTGCCTACAGTGCGGGGTTCTCGTTCGGGCCGCTTGGCATGTTGCTGATCGATTTTGGCATCTGGGCGCCGTTTCTCGCGATCTCGGTGTTCTACGCCACGGCGTTCCTCATGCTCGCCCGTTTGAAAAACGCCCACCCCGACGCCATCGACTCGACGACGAGCGGCCAAAACCGCTATCTCGACGTCCTCCGACTCGGCTGGTTGGCGTTGATCCCGCCGTTCCTCTACGGCTACATGGAATCGGCGCTCAACGTCAACTTCCCCGTCTATGCCGTGCGCTCCGGACTCTCGCTGGACTGGGTGTCGATCATCCTCCCGTCGTTCGTCGTCGGCTCGCTCGTGCTCCAGATGCCGCTCGGACGCTGGTCCGACCGTGTGGGGAGAAAAAAAGTCATGGTGCTCTGCGCCGTCATCGGAGCAATTTGCTTCCTCCTGCTCCCGTTGGTGAGTTCAAACGTCTGGGCGCTGATCGTGTTGCTGGCGTTGGCGGGGGCGTTCGTCGGGTCGTTCTATACGCTGGGACTCGCGTATGCGGCCGACATACTCTCGCCGGGCTTGATCTCGACAGCCGGAGCGTTTGCGAGCATCATGTTTGGCATCGCAAACATCATCGCGCCCAATGTGAACGGCTACTTCCTGAGCACGTCGGTGCCGGGGCTGATGTTCTATGTACTCGGCGGCATGCTCGCGCTGTTCGTCGCCCTCTCGTTCGGGTTCCGTCGAGGCAAACAACCTCTTCGTCAAGAGGAGAAAATCCCCCATCTGATGTGATGGGGGATTTTTTTTCAGTCCAGAGGCAGGCCCAGCATGGCGGTCGTGCCGTCGAATTGCAGATGACCGCCGAGGGCAACGGCCAGGAGGTGGAGTTCCTCAGGCAGAGTTTCGAGTTGCTTCTCTTCGTTGCTCTCCGTGTTGCCGCCGAAGCCCTGCACTTGCAGGAGGATGCCCCAGCCGGAGTTTTGCGCTTGGATCGTGAGGCAGCCTCCGGAGGGTGCGGTGTGGAGAGCGTGTTCGAGCAGGTAGAGGAAAAATTGCTCGAGTCGGGGTCGATTGCCTTGGAGAAAGAGGTCGTCGCCGAGGTGCAGGACAAACTTGACTCGTTTGACAATCGCGTAAGCAGACAGCAGATTCTCGACGTTGGTGACGACTGTGACGAGATCGACCCATTCGTATGGGTCGACGTCCTGAACACTCACTTCCAGATACTCACGGACGAGCAGTTCGGCGCGCGTCAGCTCGGCGACGGCGGTCTCCAAGTGGGCGCGTTCCTGTTCGTTGAGTTTCGCTCGCGTCATTTGCAGGCAGCCGCGGACGATGTTGAGTGAATTGCGGACGGCTGTGTAGTGCAAGAGATTGTTTTTCATGATGATTTGGCACCCTTTTTTTGAAAATGAAAAAAAGCCCAAACAGACCTCCCCTGCAAAGGGACATCCGTTTGAGCTTATGTCCGGCTCCCGCTTGAGGTCCGGCTCATTGCCACTCCCGCTATTTGACTGCATCTGTCGGCTTCGTGATAAACAGAAACACCGACTTGTCTCGTTCAAAATCCCAATCGACAAACAGGTCAATCACCCGCTTGCCGAGGATTGCTTCAAAGTGGTTGTTGTTGTGCAGGTAGTTTTTCTCAAGCGTCCGCTTGGCGAGCGCCAACGTTTCGCGGAAGCCGAGGCGAATCAATTCCTTCTCAATCGGAACGAGGATACCTTCCCGCAAGACGAGGAGCGTGCGCGGGTTGAGGACGAACGAAGAGATGGCCTCCGGAGTTTTCTGCACTTGGTGACTCAAGACGAGCAGTTCCTCGTGGAGATCGTCGCGTCCGTGGTAGGATTCTTCGGGGACAGGTTCCTTGGTGAACGATTCACGTCCGATCACATTGAACATGCCGGAGCGATTGTGCAAGTTCCAGTCGTAGTAGATCTCTTGGGCTTCGATCCCGGTCAAGATCTTCACATACGCTCGAATCTCCGGGAGGAGAAGTTGAATGAGCGAATCGCGGGTTTTCTCCACGATCTGTTCGTTGCCCTGTTCGTACAACACACGTTCCATCGGGGCGATGAAGTTGCGCAGGTACACGGTGATAAACGGGCCCGACATGGTGGTAAACACCGACTCCGGCCCTTTGCCGAAGTTCTCTCGGAACAACCGCCCGAAGAAACCGGACAAGTCCGCTTCGTACTCTTTGGTCTGCAAAAACATCTACCCCTTTTGGCTAAGGCGGCGGCTTCATGGTCCGCTGCCCACGTTTAGTTTACCATCATCCTTCCCTGTCCGGGGGGAAATGTACGGGGGATGGGGAAAAAAAGCCCGTTGAGAGCCTCGGGGGAGGGATTGAGACTAGGACTTTTTTTACAGGAGTTGAGGAGGTTTACTATAAAATTGGGGGTTGTTTTATGAGGGGATGGATTGGTAGGCTAGGGGTAGAAAACGGAGGTGAGACAAGATGAGTGAGAGTCAAGTGATGTTCCGCTCGGTGATGGAACGCTGCGACACGATGGAAGGTCATCTGCGCAATGACATGCTCGCATCGGAGAACCGACTGCGCGGTGAAATGACCGAAATGGAAGGTCGTTTGCGCGATGACATGGCGGCTTCGGAAGGTCGATTGCGCGGTGAGATGACCGACATGGAGGGTCGATTGCGCGGTGAGATGACCGACATGGAGGGTCGTCTGCGCGGCGAGATGACCGACATGGAGGGTCGTCTGCGTGGCGAGATGACCGACATGGAGGGTCGTCTGCGCGGCGAGATGACCGACATGGAAGGGCGCATCGTGGGTCAGCTTCGTGGCGAGATGTCTGAGATGGGGTCGCGGATTGATTCGAAGTTTGATCAGTTGATGATGTGGTTGGGTGAAGAGTTCCGGGCTTTGCGGTCGGAGATGGTGACGAAGGATGAGTTCATGGAACTTGCCGATGAAGTGATGAAAATTAAGTGGCAGGTGGAGAAACACGATTTGCAGATTCGCAGGTTTCGCAAAGGTCGTAAGAAATAACAAACCGACTAAACACCTCAAATTGAGATACTCGTTCCCCGTTTGATCAGTTCCCTTCCTGGGAAACTCGATCCAGTTAATTCCCCTTTTGTGTAGAAAAATCGAATACACCCTGACCGAATCTCATGGTGACATTCGGGCAGGGTGTATTTTTGTATGTTTTGAACCTTACTTGCGCTTGGCGATGTGCACCGCGACGCCGTCTGCATCGGCTGCGGCTTCCATCAGCACTTCGGAAAGTGACGGATGCGGATGCACCGTCAGATGGAAGTCCTCCAGTGTAGCTCCCATCTCGATGGCAAGCGTTGCTTCCCCGATCAACGTGGACGCATCAGGGCCGACGATGTGCACGCCGAGGACAACGCCTGTCTCACGCTCGGCCACGACCGAACAGAATCCATCCCCGTCGTTCGTCGTCAACGCACGGCCGTTCGCGGCAAATGGAAACTTGCCCGTTACGACTTCCATCCCCTGCTCCTTCGCCTGCGCTTCACTCAACCCGACCGTCGCAATCTCCGGATCGGTGAAGATCACCGCCGGAATCGCAATGGGGTCCATCTCGCTTGCATGACCCGCAATCGCTTCGGCGGCGACAATCGCTTCTTTGCTTGCTTTGTGAGCGAGCAACGGCCCGTGGGTGATGTCGCCGATGGCGAAGATCTTCGGATGCTTCGTGCGCATCTGCCCATCGGTCTCCAAGAGCCCGCGCGCGTCCGGAGCCAAGCCGACTTGCTCCAAGCCGAGCTCTTCGGTGTTCGGGCGGCGGCCTACGGTGACGAGCATTTTGTCGGCACGAAGGACTCGCGATTCGCCTGCGACTTCGACGGTGACGTGGAGCTGGCCTTCGCGGATCTCATAGCCTGAGGCGGCCGCTTGGGTGAGAATTTCCACTCCGATTTTTTTCAAGTTTTTCTTGACGATCTGCACCAGCGTCGGGTCGACGCCGGGCAGGAGGTTCGGACCCATTTCGATCACGGTGACTTGGCTGCCCAGTTTGGCATAGGCGGTGCCGAGTTCGAGACCGATGTAGCCGCCGCCGAGCACGAGCAGCGTCGGCGGGACTTCGGTCAAAGTGAGCGCTTCCGTAGACGAGAGGATGTACTCGCCGTCAAACGGGAAGGTCGGGAGTTGCACCGGGCGGGACCCGGTGGCGAGGATGCAGTGTTCAAATTTGAAATACTCCATCCCCGTCGACGTTTCTACGCCGATTCGGTTGTCTGCCATGATCACGGCGTTGCCGGACACGACGTTGACCCCGTTTGCTTTGAGCAGAGATTGCACGCCGCCGGTCAGTTTGTTGACGACGCCGTTTTTCCAAGTCTGCACTTGTTCCATGTCGACTTCGACGCCGGAGACCTTGATTCCCATGTGATCCGCTTTGAGGGCGGAGGCGGCCGTTTTTGCGGCGTGGATCAAGGCTTTGGACGGGATGCATCCCCGGTTGAGGCAGACGCCGCCGACGGTGTCTTTGTCGATCAGGGTGACGTCGAGGCCCAGTTGGGCGGCACGGATGGCGGCGACATACCCGCCGGGGCCGCCGCCGATGACGACGACTTCGGTTTCTACTGCGATATCTCCGACTACCATGTTAGTTCATCTCCAAGAACATGAGGTTCGGGTTTTCCAGCAGGCGTTTCATGTGGTTCGTGAAACGCACAGCCGTTGCGCCGTCGATAACTCGGTGGTCGAACGAGAGCGAGAGGTTCATCATCGAGCGGATGACGATTTCGCCGTTGCGCACGACCGGTTTTTCCTCGATTTTGTGGATGCCCAAGATGCCGACCTCCGGGTAGTTGAGGATCGGGGTGGCAAAAAGTCCGCCGATCGGGCCCATGTTGGAGATCGTGAAGGTCCCGCCCTTCATCTCAGCCAAGTCGAGGGTGCGGGCTTGGGTTTTGTCGACGAGGTGTTTGATTTCGGATGCGAGGTCGAGGATGCTTTTGCGGTCGACGTGTTTGACGACCGGGACGAGCAGGCCGTCCGGGGTGTCGACTGCGATTCCGATGTTGTAGTCTTTTTTCAGAACGATCTCACTTGCTGCGTCGTCCATGTGGGCGTTGAGGTACGGGTGGGCTTTGAGAGCCGAGACCAACGCTTTGAGGATGAACGGCAAGAACGTGAGTTTGACGTTGCGGTCGGTGAGCAGCGCGTTTGCCTGCTTGCGATAGGTGATCAGGTCGGTCATGTCCACATCGTCGAAAGCGGTGACGTGCGGCGCGGTGAAGGCGGATTGCACCATGCGGTTGGCGATGGTGCGGCGCAGACCGCGCAGCGGGACGCGTTCTTCGGTGCCCGGGGTACCCGGCGGGATGGCAATCGGGGCCGAGGTCGGTGCAGATGTGACCGGCGGGTTGTCGTAGGATGCGACGACTTCTTCGTGAACGTTTGGAGTCGTCGCGGTGGACGTGCCGCCTTGGTGGAAGAGTTGGAGATCTTCCTTGGTGATGCGACCTCCTTTGCCGGTGCCGGGGACGAGCTTCAGGTCAACTCCGAGTTCACGCGCGAGTTTTCGCGTGGCGGGAGTTGCGAGCGGGCGGCCGGCAGGGTGGGGTGGTTGCGCTCCGGCCTGCACGGCCTCGGCGGCGGAAGATTTTATCTTATCTGATGATAGATTATCGTTTCGGGAAGTCGTCGTGCCTGCGGCACTGGAGACATTACCTGCAGGTGTCGTGGTGCCTGCTGCACTGGAAACTTCGACCGCAGGCTCGACTCCTTTTTCGCCGAAGACGACGATGACGTCGCCGACGTAGGCGAGGTGACCGGCTTGGGCTTTGATTTCTAAGATCGTGCCGGTGGTCGGCGCAGGGAGTTCTACGAGCGCTTTGTCCGTTTGGACTTCGACAATCGGGTCGAACTCGCGGACGGTGTCACCGACGTTGACCAGCCAGCGGACGATCTCCGCTTCGTGGATGCCTTCGCCGACATCCGGCAATTTAAATGCGACGGTCATGCCTCAACACCTCCTCAGAAGTTCATCGCCTTGTCGATGCCATGCAAGATTCGCTTCGCATCCGGCGCAAAAATATCTTCCAGCGAGAACAACGGCTGCGGCGTGTCATACCCCGCGACCCGCACCACCGGTGCCTCTAAATACAAGAACGCTTCGTCTTGAATCACTGCGGCAATCTCCGCTCCAAGCCCCGCCGTTTTCGGCGCTTCATGGACGACGACGGCACGGCCGGTTTTTTTCACCGACTCGGCAATCGTCTCGCGGTCCAGCGGCGACAGCGTGCGCAGATCGACAACTTCCACATCCACGCCCTTCTCCGCCGCAGCCTTCGCAGCTTCCAGCGCCACGCGCAACATCGTCCCCCAGGCAAAAACGGACACATCTTTGCCCGGCTTCACGACATTGGCTTTGCCAAGCTCAACCGTATACCGCCCCTCCGGCACTTCCTCTCGAAAGGCGCGGTACATGCGCAACGGCTCCAAGAACAACACCGGGTCCGGATCGTCAATCGACGCCAGCAACAAGCCTTTGGCATCATATGGATTCGACGGACACACGACTTTGATCCCCGGCTGGTGTACAAAAAACGCCTCCGGCGAATCTCCATGCAACTCAGGGGCCCGAATCCCCGCCCCATACGGAGCGCGGATGACCATCGGGCAGGTAAAACGCCCTTGCGAACGCATCCGCACGCGCGAAACGTGCGCGACAATCTGCTCCATCGCCGGATAGATGAATCCAAAGAACTGAATTTCTGGAATCGGACGCATCCCGTTGACCGCTAAACCGACCGACGAACCGATGATGCCCGCCTCCGCAAGCGGCGTGTCCACGACACGGTGCGGACCGAATTCGCCCTGCAACCCTTCCGTCGCTCGGAAAACACCGCCGTTAACGCCGACGTCTTCGCCTAAAACAAGCACGCGCTCATCTTCGCGCAGGGCGACGCGCAGACCCTCTGTGATCGCTTGGATAATCGTCATCTTTGCCATGTCACTTCGCCCCTCCGTTTCCGTACAGACGGCGCACTTCGTCGCGCTGCTCGATCAAATCTTGCGGCAACTCCGCGTACGCGTAATCAAACAGACGGTCATGCGCAACGGACGGTGTGGCTTGCATCTCGTCGATGGCCGCTTGCACGTCGCCGTCGACTTTCGCCCACTCGGCGAGGTCTTGCTCTTCGCTCCAAACGCCGCGCTCGATCAGAATTTTTTTCACACGGTCGATCGGGTCTTTCGCTTTCCATTCTTCGACTTCCGACGCTTCCCGATAGCGGGTGTGGTCGTCGGCGGTCGTGTGCGAACCATAGCGGTAGGTCACAGCTTCGATAAAAGTCGGACCTTCACCGCGGCGCGCTTTGTCCGCCGCTTTTTTCACCGTTTCGTAGACGGCGAGAAGATCGTTGCCATCCACGCGCACACCTTCGACACCGTAGCCCGCCGCTTTTTCGGCGAGCGTTTCGACCGCCGTCTGCTTGGAGAGCGGGACGGAGATCGCGAAGCCGTTGTTCTGGCAGAAGATGATCACCGGCAGTTTGAACACGCCGGCGAAGTTCATCGCTTCGTGGAAGTCCCCTTCCGACGTCGCGCCGTCGCCGAGGAATCCGACGCTGACCACATCTTCGCCCTTGAGTTTCGAAGCCCACGCCGCACCTACCGCATGCGGAACTTGCGTCGCAATCGGCACCGACACGGGGAAGATATTCACGCCCTCCGGCGGCACACAGCCCTCCGGACGACCGTTCCAATAGAGAAAAATCGTACTCATCGGCAGCCCGTGTACGATGGAAACACCATGCTCACGGTACGTCGGGAACAACCAATCTCGTTTGTCTAACGCATATCCACAGCCGACCTGCGCGGCCTCCTGTCCTTCCAGCGGCGCGTACGTGCCGAGACGGCCCGTTCGCTGGAGATGGACAGCGCGACGGTCAAAGTGCCGGACCAAAATCATCGAGCGATACATGTCGAGGAGCAATTCGTTCGACAGCGTTTCGTGGGTAGCAGTCGGTTGTTGCTGTTCTGTCGGTTGCATAAGGTCCTCCCCCTTTGTCTGTAGAGAAAGCATCTAGATGCGTACGCTTTTCAAGTCCTTGACGCGAGCGATGCGCTCTTCTACGAGCGAGTCGGCCGCCAGCCAAGTCGGGATGTTTTGTTCCTTGGAATGCTTGTAGATCTGCAAGAGCATCTCGTAGATCGAGTTGGTTTTCGCCAGAACGCGCTCCGGCACATACCCTTTCATCTCGTCGGCGACTTGGATCAGGCCGCCTGCGTTGACGAGGTAATCCGGTGCGAACAGAATGCCGCGCTCATGAAGCATCGCCCCATGACGTTCCGGGTCGAGCATTTGGTTGTTCGCAGATCCCACGACCGCTTTGCAATTCAGGTTCGGAATCGTCTCGTCGTTGAGGATCGCCCCGAGCGCACACGGGATGAACATATCGACTTCCAGCCCATAGATATCATTCGGAGAAACCACGCCCAACATGTGGGCAGTCGGCGTTGCATCGACAACTGCGTCGAGGAACGGCTGGTACACGTCGGTGATGTACACGAGACCGCCCGCTTTTACGAGATGGTCCACGACCAAAGCGCCGACTTTGCCGACGCCTTGCACCGCAAACGTCTTGCCGGTCAGGTCTTCATGACCCCACAGCTCGCGAGCCGTCGCCCGAATGCCTTGGAAGATGCCGAGCGCCGTCGGGATCGCCGTGTTGCCCGAACCGCCGTACTCCAGCGGAAGCCCGACGAAGCGCGAAGATTCACGCTGCGAATGCACGAAGTCTTGCGGCGTCGTGCCCACGTCCGTACCGGTGTAAAAACGTCCGCCCAACCCTTCTACGAAGCGGCCGAACGCGCGGAACATCTCCGGCGTTTTGTCGGTGTGCGGGTCCCCGATGAGGACCGATTTGCCGCCGCCGTTGTCAACGTCCGCCACGCCGCATTTGTACGTCATGCCTCGGGACAAACGGAGCACATCAAAAAGTGCCTCCTGTTCGTCCGCATACGGACGCATCCGGCAACCGCCGAGCGCCGGGCCCATCACGGTGTTGTGAATCGCGACGATCGCTTTCAGGTTCGTACCGCGATGTTGGAAAAAGTGAATCTGTTCATGTCCGTACTTGGCCATTTCGTCGAAAATTCCCACTGCTACTACACCCCTTGTTGTCTATAAAAAAGATGATTGCCGGATCTCCTAGATTCGCTCAAATACGGAGGCCAACCCTTGCCCAACGCCGATGCACATCGTCGTGACGCCGTATCGATGACCTTCGCGCTTCATCTCATGTACGAGCGTCGTCACCATCCGTGCGCCCGTCGCCCCAAGCGGATGTCCCAGCGCGATGCCCCCGCCGTTCGGGTTGCATTTTTCCAAGTCGATGCCAAGTTCACGCGCACATGCGAGGACTTGCGCGGCAAACGCCTCGTTGACTTCGAACGTGTCGATCTGGTCGACCGACAAACCTGCGAGCTTCAGCGCTTTGCGAACGGCCGGAATCGGGCCGACGCCCATGATGCTCGGGTCAACGCCGGCCGCCGCTCCTGCGACGTAGCGAGCGAGCGGCTTCAAGCCGAGTTGCTCCGCTTTTTCACGAGACATGACGAGGAGCGCCGCTGCGCCGTCGTTGATGCCCGACGCGTTGCCAGCTGTGACGGAACCGCCCTCGCGGAACGCCGGCTTCAACTTCGCCAACTTCTCCATCGTCGAATCCCCGCGCGGATGCTCGTCGGTATCGATGACGATCGGATCGCCCTTGCGTTGCGGGATCGTGTACGGGACGATCTCGTCTTTGAATTTACCGTTTTGAATCGCGGCAACCGCTTTTTGTTGCGAAGAAAGCGCCAGCGCGTCTTGGTCTTCACGGGAAATTTCAAACTGCTCCGCGACGTTCTCCGCCGTTTCGCCCATCGAGTACGGATGATACATCTCGGCGAGCTTGGCGTTGGTAAAACGCCAGCCGATCGTCGTGTCAAACATCCGCATGTCCCCACGCGGGAAACCGCTTTCAGGCTTAGCCATGACAAACGGAGCGCGGGTCATCGACTCCACACCGCCCGCGATGAACACATCGCCTTCGCCTGCGAGCACGGCGCGCGCCGCTTGGTTGACCGCTTCCAGACCGGATGCACAGAGTCGGTTGACCGTCACGCCCGGCACGGTCGTCGGAAGTCCTGCGAGCAACAGCGACATGCGCGCCACGTTGCGGTTGTCTTCGCCAGCTTGGTTGGCACAGCCAAAAATCACATCGTCGATCAGCGCCGGATCGATTCCGGTGCGTTCGACGAGCGCACGGATGACGTGCGCTCCAAGGTCGTCAGGGCGCACGTCTTTGAACACGCCGTTGTAGCGGCCGATTGGAGTCCGGACCGCGTCGATGATTACCGCTTCACGCATTGACTTCCTCTCCCTTGTATCGATAAAACCCCTGTCCGACACGCACGCCGTAGCGCTTCGCCATCACGAGACGGCGGAGCAACGGAGCGGGACGATAGCGGTCTTCTCGCTGTTCGTCGTACACGCCTTGCAGCGTTGCGTACACTTGATCGAGACCGATGGCGTCCGCCCAAGCGAGCGGGCCGTGCGGGTAGTTCGTACCTAATTTCATCGCGATGTCGATGTCATCCGCCGTGGCGACGCCTTCGACCAGCGCCGTCACCGCTTCGTTCACGATCACTGCGACGAGGCGAGGCATCACCAGTCCGGCGCTGTCCTTCACCCATTCCACGTCTCGACCCAGTTCAGCCAAGACCGCTTCGACCGCTTTTTCTGCAAAAGCAGGGCTGTCCGCTTGCAGACCCACTGTCATCTCCAAGCATTGCACCCCGGAGAGCGGCGGTACAAATCCAAAACCGATCAAGCGCTCGGGATGTTGGCACCACGACGCGATCTCGGTCGCCGAGAGCGACATCGCCGAGACAAACAGCGGGGTCTGCTTCGGGATGCGGAATTCCAGATCGCGCATCACGCGGCGCTGGACTTCACGCTCCGACGTCAACGCGACAAAAAACGCGTCGTACGCCGCGAATTCCAACCGATAAAACTCGGACGCGAGATAGTCGAACGGTTTCTCGTTCCACGATTCCAGCGGACCCGGATGCAGGTATTTGTCAACGTCGTAGCCCTTCAATGACAACTCCTCAGCCAATTCCACCGCCACGGTGCCGTCGCCGAGGACGAGAACTTTTTTCCCCTTACTGGTCATAGCGGTAGAACCCCCTTCCGGTTTTGCGGCCGAAGTCGCCCGCATGCACCATGCGCTCTTGGATCGGGTTCGGACGGTAGCGTTGCTCTTCGTACGTCGCATGGTACACCGATTGCGAAACGGACAGATTGACGTCTATGCCGATCAAGTCCATCAATTCAAACGGCCCCATGCGGAAGTTGCCTTCCAAGCGTGCCAGTTTGTCGATCTGATCTTGGGTGGCGACGCCCTCTTGCACCAAGCGCAAGCCTTCTCCGTAGAAGCCCCGTGCCACACGGTTGACGATGAAGCCCGGCGTGTCGATGCACTTCGCGGTCGTCTTGCCAAGCGATTTGGCAAAAGCGTCCGCAAACGCGACCGCATCCGCGCCCGAATGCATGCCCGAGATCACCTCGACCAGTTTCATCAGCGGTGCCGGGTTGAAGAAATGCAGCCCGACCACCCGCTCCGGCGTTTTCAGTCCCCCGGCAATCGCCGTGACGGGAATCGAAGAGGTGTTCGAAGCAAGTACGGCATCGGACGGACAGATGACTTCGAGTTGGGAGAAGATCGAGCGTTTCAGTTCCAACTTCTCCGGCACCGCTTCGATGACGAGTGCGACGTCGTGCAGAGCGTCAAGAGTCGAGGTCGGCACGATGCGTCCGACGATCGATGCTGCGTCGCCGGCTGCCAGTTTGCCTTTTTGCTCCAACTTCTCCAAGCGGCCGCGAAGTCCGGACAGCGCTTTTTCCAACACGTCGTCGGTAATGTCGTAGAGGCGCACGGTGTAGCCCTTCTCGGCGGCGACTTGCGCGATGCCGATGCCCATCGTGCCCGCGCCAAGCACCGCGACGGGCCGGGTGGTGACCAGACGATTTGCCATCAATTTCACCTCAAGAAGTTATAGAGTAGCATTGCAGGAGCCCTGCATGTGCAGCGCTCCTGCTTGGAGGGACGTTATTTGCCTTTGAACTCCGGTGCGCGCTTCTCAAGGAAAGCGGTGACGCCTTCTTTGAAATCATAGCTGCGGCCGGCCATGCCTTGGTATTGTGCTTCCGTTTCCAGCACGGTCAGCAGGTCGCTGTCCGAACCTTGGTAGAGCGAACGCTTGGTCAGGCCGAGCGCGTAGGTTGCGCCTGCCGCGATTTTTTTCGCGAAGGTGCGGGTTGCTTCTTCCAACTGGTCGGCAGGGACGGTCTTGTTGACGAGGCCGATGCGCTCCGCTTCCGCTGCGTCGATGACGTCGCCGGTCAGCGCGAGTTCCATCGCTTTGCTCATGCCGACGAGTCGCGGCAGGAAGTACGAAGCGCCGGAGTCCGGCACGAGGCCGATCTTGCAGAACGCGATGGTGAACTTCGCTTTGTCGGACGCGATGCGCAGATCGCACGCCATGGCAAACGAAGCACCTGCACCTGCCGCCGCGCCGTTGACAGACGCGATGATCGGTTTGCGGATCATCTGCATCAGCGTAATCAGCGGGTTGTAGCGCTCACGGACATCGTGGGTGAGGTTGGCGCCGTTCAAGAAGTCGGCGCCCATGTTCAGGTCTTGGCCCGAGCAGAACGCGCGGCCCGTGCCGGTCAGCACGATGACGCGTACTGCATCGTCCGCTTCGGCACGCTTGAGAGCGGCGTACAGTTCGTCGCCCATGAGTTGGTTGTAGGCGTTCATGACGTCCGGACGGTTCAGCGCGATCGTCAAGACGCCGTCTTCGAGATGGTACAGGATGGTTTCGTACATGTGGCGAACTCCTCCTATTCCACGACTTCAGCGAACCAGAATTTCACGAGGCCGCCGGCGAACGATTGCAGGTCTTCGCCTGCCGCTTTGCTTTCCGGGGTCTTGAAGGACGCTTTGAGGGTGTCGAGGGATTCGAAGTACATTTGCGCCATGAGGTAGTATTCGGTTTCTCCGCCGCGCAGGTCGAAGAATTTATTGATTTCGGTCTTCACGAGACCGGGGGTCTTCGCGTTGAGTTCGAGGTGAGTCCCAAAGTAGTGGGCGTTGAAAGCTTCCAGATCTTCCGGGTGTTTGTAGACGGCGATCATTTTTACCATGTTGTAAGCAACCTCCTAAAGTTGTATAGGGTGAAGCGCTTTCAATCTTAGGTCTGAGTCCTGTCCTGTCCATTATATATGACGCTTTTCACAACATTCAACAATATTTCGTCATATCACGTATTTAGAACAGTATGACTTTTTCCAAAATGGGCAAGACTGGTGGCAGGAGGTGATCCTCATGACCCCCAAAAGACCCTTGGCTGTTCTCACCGCGATCTCCGGAAAACGCGTTTTGTTCGCCGCCGCTTGGTGTGCGGTCGTCGTGTTGGTGAATTTTTTGTTCGCTGAATTTGCGTACACGGTGTTGCATGCGTTTTGGCTGAGTTTGTTTTTGGTTGGATTTTTGCCCGTCTGGTTGGCGTGTTACGGGATGATGTTTGCGTCCAAATGGCTGTGGCGGGAGTTGTCGCTCGCCGTTTTCGGCGCCGTCTGCGTGGTGAGTTGGGCCTTGATGCATGAGATGGAGGGCGCACGCTATCGGTTGTTGATGGCGGTCACGTTCGGGTTGGTCGCCGTGTTTGCCATGACGGTGGGCTTCTGGACGGATCGACTGTTCCGCTCGCTGATTCGCGACCGCTTGCCCGGCAACAAAAACAAAAGCTACACCGGCTGACCAAAAAAGACCGCGCCCACAGGACACGGTCTTTTTTCTCATGCTCTTGTCTTTCTTCTTCCCTATTAGATGACAATTTTGCGCTCGCGCAGGTTTTCTTCCATGGCGGCGTTCATGTTCTCCAGGCATTCCATCGCTTCTTTGAATTGGCCTTTGTCTTTGTAGATGTCGCCGAGCAACGAGTAGGCTTTGACCAGTTCGCCGAACGCTTGGTGCGAGTTGTAGACGTCGATGCCTTCCTGGATCAAGGACGTTGCCGCTTCGAGGTCGCCGCGGACCGATTCGATTTGGCCTTTCATGCGGTTGACGTGCGCGCGCTCCAGCGTGCCTTCTTCGAAGTAACGCAGTGCTTTTTCGCAATGTTCGTAGGCGCTCTCCGCCTGCGAACCTTGGATCAAGATACGCGCCAGATCGCTGTGAACGAGTCCGATTTCGCGCTCGCAGCCGATTTCGCGGTATTCGGTCATGCAGGATTCGAGGATCGTGACCGCTTCGTCGAGTTGGCCGGTCTCGCCTTTGACGATGCCGTACTTCGCTTTGACGTCGATGGTGAGCTTCATGTTGTTCAGCGATTGGAAGATCGAGAGGGCGAACTGCGAGTATTCGGCCGCTTTTTCAAACTCGCCCATGTCGCGGTAGGTGAAACTCAGGTCGAGGTAGATGTCGCCGATTTGTTTGAAGTGGTGCGAACCCTCCAAGAGTTCGTTCGATTCACGGTAGTACGCAAGCGCTTCGGTGTATTCGCCGAGCTTGTAGTAGACGGAACCGAGGTTTTGCACGATCTTGGCGTGCAGGTAGAGTTCAGCCGGATGACCTTTTTTGATCATCTCGTGCGCTTTTTTCCAGTAGTGGATGGCGATCGGGTAGTTTTTCTCCAAGTACGACAGCTCGCCCAGTTGGTTGAGCACGAGCAGCGAGATCGTGTTGTCGTTGCGCGCCATCGCGGAGTCGAGAACGGTCTCGAAGCGCTCGGTTGCCGGCGCGTACTGCCCGGTGTGCAGGAAGCACTCGGCGATGTCGTAGGCCACGTCGATGGAAGATACGTGCGGAGACGGGTTGTTCTCCAATTCATGCAGCATCGGGATCGCTTTTTCGTATTCTTTGGTCGCCATGAGCGCTTTGGCGATTTTGTAGACGCTTACTTTCTCCATTTGTGTTTCGGTATCGGTCAAGAAATACTCAATCGGGGTGTCGAGCTTCTCCGCGATCGACGCCAACAGGTTGTGAGACGGATTCGCTTTGTCCGATTCGATCTGGGAAATCATCGACGGGGTGACGAGACCGGCGCTGAGGTCGGATTGGGTTAAGCCTTTGCGAATACGGAGTTCACGGATTTTTTGTCCTAAGGTCGCTTTCATAGCTGTCTCTCCTCCATTTTATCCAAATATTTATCTATGCAAGGGTGATTTTCGAGAGAATTCAATCTTCACTTACTCTTCAGGTTACTTGACTTCATTATAGCTCTCGTTAAACGAATGTCAACCGGACTGATATTTTCATTTTCGTCTACGTTGTTGTAAGGTTCCTCAAGCATTGTTATACTATTGACAGATTCCAACAAGATTTGTCAGGAGATGACACTTCTTCACCGCTCGTTTCTCAGCAAGAGGGAGGCGTGTTGTCCTTTGAATCATGAACTCACAGCCCCCTTGGGCGATCTGTTTCGCGAACGCCGCACGTTGCTTCGCATGACGATGCGCGAAGTGGCCGGCACCGAGCTGTCACCGACAGCCGTCAACAACATCGAGAAAGGCAAGATCAAGCCGACCGTCGAGACGATCCTCTATCTCTGCCGCGTGCTGGATCTGCCGCCAGAACAAGCCTTGATCCGCTTCCCGGACTTCACCAAGTCGGCCGCCGCTCTGTTTGAGATCGTGGACGATTGGATTTCGAAGCGCGAGTTTAGGCAAGCCCATACACTTTTGTTCGACATGTATTGGGTTGGAACGGAGCAGAAGTGCGAGCGTCTCCTCGGAGATGTGCAGTTTCGCTTGGGGCTCGTTTTTTTCCAACTCGGACGCTATGCGTGCGCTCGGGATTCGATGAACCAGGCCTACATATGCTACCTCGAACACAAAGTCATCGACAAGAAAATACAAGCCCTCTACCAAGCCGGCAACATCGAGCTCGCCGAGGGCAACACCAACGTCGCGATTGCGATGTACCGGCAAGCTCTCGTCGTCGTGAATCGGTATCTCCATGTCGATTCCTGTGTCGGCGAAATCCAGTACCAACTCGCGGCGGCTCATCTCCAGAACCTCGACTACCGCCTAGCGTTGCAAGCAAGCCGTGCGGCGGAGAACGTCTACCGCACGCTCGGTGTACACAGCGGGATTGCGCGCAGCGTGTTGCAACAAGCGGAGTTGCTGATGCAGATGTCCGCACTTCCGGAAGCGGAAGTATTGGCCACGGAGGCGTACTCGTACTTCGCAGAGCACGGAGACGTGCATCTCGCACGGGCCGCTCGAGTGCTCGGCGATCTCATGACCGCCTTGGAGCGGTATGACGAAGCGCACGCACACTTTGCCACGGGAGCCGAATTGCTTGGAGATACGGTCTCACGAGAGCGTTGGGCGCTCTCGTGCAGCATCGCGGAACTTTCCTTGCGTTTGCAGGACCTCCCGACGGCACGTTCCCAAGCCCAAGCGGCGCTTGCCATCTGTGACGGCGATCCGATTCGGCTGCGCGCAGAAGACCGAGCGCTCGCCTATCGACTCTTGGCGCGCTGCGACTTGCAAGCGGACGATGTCGCGGGGTATGTGCGTTTGATGCAAGCCGCGATTGCGGCGCTTACGACCGGCGGCTACGGAATCCAAGCCGCGCTCCTCCAGACCGAACTGGCGGACGAGACGAACGACTGGGACTTGTTGCGCGAGGCGAGCAGGACACTGCGCTTTTTGCAAAAAAGACCCCGTTGAACACGTATGACGGAGAATCACCCGGAAGCGGGTTGATTCTCTTTTTTTGCATGTGCTGTAAACCCACTTCGTAGACGAATAGACAGTTAGTTCATGTAATTCCATTTACACTGTACTATACTGCTTACTCTCGTACAATGGGGGTCTGGTAAAAATAGTGAAAAAGACCTAGACGTGTCTGGGACTTTAAACCCTTTAGACCTATTTGGGTCTTTGTAAGACTAGAATAAATTTAGAGTGAACCAAAACTGCAGATCTTCTAAAATAATATAAGATTACGATGTCTTCACATGTTCGGTCAACTATCCGAAAGTACTGTTCGCACAATGTTAAAGAAGGCTGAAGATATGGTTCGACACAATTCTACCCTTTGACATAAAATTAATGGATTAAAGCAAGTGTCCTAGGTTTAATTTTGTTCACAAAATTCCATAAGACGTGTTATACTGGAAACTAGATCGTACTCTGTGTACGGGAGGGGGAATGAAGATGGAACAAACCTCAAAGTTAGGTAAGAAACTGCGCGAGATGCGTCTGCAGAAGAAATGGACGTTAAACGAATTGTCGCAACGCGCTGGGCTGTCGATCAGCCACATCTCTTCGTTGGAGCGCGGCACGCGAAACAAGCCGTCCATGGCGGTCGTACGCAAGTTGGCCAATGCACTGCAGGTGCCGATTCATCATTTGGACGAGACCTATTTGGGCGACCAAGACCTCTACTCCGAGGCAGACCTGATCTTGTCGCGGTTCGCACCTGATACTCAGGCGTTCCTGCTCCAAGAAGAGTCCATTCCTTACGTATTGTTTGCCAAGCAACTCTATGATGCGAGAAACAACGAGCGCGGTATCATCAAGGCTCTCCACGAGTTCTTGGAAGCGATCCATAACGCCGGTCATCCGGCAGGCGAGCCTGTCGAAGATGACACGAAAGAACCCACGACGTCGTATTAAACGTCGTGGGTTTTTTTGTCGTTTTTTGACTTCTTTTTAATACGCTTGTCGCCGAGGTATTCTTGGACCATGTGGCCGTCCCGATCCAACACAACGTGCGCGGTGAACGCCATGCGATCTCGGACGCGATACGCGAGGTCCGCCACATCCAAGCGGACGCCGCCGTCCTCCTCCGGATGCGCTTCGATGTGCAGATGGCGGGCAAACCATTTGAAGACGCGGTAGATTTCCGACTGCGCTTCTGCCGCTTGCAACCATGTCGGTTGGATGTCGAGATGACGATTCCTGTCGAACGAGCTTTCGACAAGAATCCCCTTGGTGAGATGCGCCGTTCCGACATGAAATCCGCGAACCGTGTCGACGACCAACTTCCAGCGCAACAGTCCCAGCGTTGGGATGACGCTCATTCGTTGGATGCTTTCTCCTGCGAATTTCCGGCGAACTTTGCCTCGCAAGTTCAGTTGGATGAGGACGCGGAGCACGAGGTAGACGAATGTCGGGATCATCGTATACGCAAGCACTTCTTGCGGCGTTGATTCTTGCGACCAGAGGTAGATACCCCACGCGCCGATCGCCCACAGGACGAGGTCGACGATGGCGAGGATGTCCCAGCCGATTCGTTTGCCGGTCAGGGGCCAGAACGCGACGGTCCCGTATGTAGTCAGCAAGTCCATCCCGACATGCACGAGCACACCCGTAAAACTCCAGAACCAGATCAACCCGAAGTGTCCGGGGAAAAAGGGCATCAAGAGCAAGGCAAACAGCGTCGGCCAGAGAAACCACGCCGGGATGGAGTGCGTAATGCCGCGGTGATGGCGCAAGTAGGCGACTTCTCCCCTCAGCATGCGGATCACAAAATCAAAGTCCGGCGCCTGCGACCCCAGTGCCGTCGCCCAGATTACGGCGCTTTGGGCCGTCGGGTCTTGGGCCAGCGTGGGATCGGTGCTCGCCAGCGCATACAACGCGAGTCCGTGCAGGGCGTGTGTGATGTTGTCCATCCGGGGAGCTCCCTTCCCTTTTAGGTAGTAGTGTGCCACGAATTGCAAAAAAAGACCCGGGGATGTGTACCCGGGTCTTTTTTGTAGCTGGTGGAGATTATTTCGCCGGCGTGGTGGTGCCGCCGGTTGCCGGAGTTTCGGTACCGCCTGCTGCGCCGCCAGCGGTCGGATCAACGGTCGGCGGGTTGAGGATGTCTTTGTACTCTGCACGGTTGATGGTGATTTTTTCCTTCGTGTAGAGTTCCTTCATCAGATCGGTGTACGGAGTTGCTTTTTGATCCTTGAGGGTCGAGGTGATTTTGTCCTTGGACTCTTCGAGGGTCGGGATCTTCGCGTCGATGTGTTCCACGACTTGGATGATGTGGTAGCCGAATTCGGATTTGACCGGACCGACGATGTCGTTGGTTTTCGCTGCGAATGCTGCGGTTTCAAATTCCGGAACCATGGCGCCTTTGCCGAAGGTGCCGAGGTCGCCGCCTTTGTCCTTGGAGCCCGGGTCTTCGGAGTTTTCCTTCGCGAGCTTCTCGAAGTCAGCCGGGTTGGCTTTCAGCTTGTCGTAGAGTTCCTTCGCTTTTGCTTCATCCTTCACGAGGATGTGGCGCGCGTGGACTTGCTCTGCGGTGCCGAGGGATTCTTTGTTTTTATCGTAGTAGTCTTTGACTTCTTGGTCGGAGATCGTGACGTCCTTGGTTGCGATCTTCTTCGCGGTCAGAGACGACTTGATGTCTGCGCGGATGTCTTCTTTGGTCATGTTGTAGTCTTTGAGCGCTTGGTCGAACTTGGCTTGGTCGCCGCCGAAGCGTTCTTTCAAGAAGTTCGCGAGTTCGTCGTCCACTTCTTTGTCGGTGACTTCAAGCTTGAGTTGCTTCGCTTGGTCGAGAACGACTTTGTCATCGATCATTTTCTTGAGGATGTCCTTGCCTTGGGATTGCTCCAGTTTCGCATGGAAATCCTTCGCGGTGATCTTGTCGCTGCCAATTACTGCTACCGCTTGTTCAGTGCCGGCGAAGAACCATACGCCGCCCACGATCACTGCGCCTGCAACTACGCCTGCGATCAGCTGTTTCATAAGATTTGACCCTCCCTGGTATGTTACCCGTGCTCCCGAGTTGTGAAGGAGACGAGTATTGTTTTTAATTTACTTTTACTAAAAAGTCTTCTTCATTACCTACACTCTCGTATAATACCACAGAATGATAGGATTGTCCTTTTTTTCGAACAAATTTTCACACACTTCGACTCACAGTTTCTGTCTGTCGGCGGGTGGAGAGCAGCCCGAACGCGATGTAGCACAGCAACATCCCGGCAACCGACCACGCAAAACATTCACGTCCGTACACCGAGATCAACGACCCGGTCAGGGCCGGTCCGAGCAGCGAGCCGACGCCGTAGAGCATCGTGTAGAGGACATTCGCCGTTGCGACGTCTTGGCGGGGGAACACGTCCCCGAGGCAGGCCAGGCCGAGAGAGTAGAACGAGCCGAGTGCTCCGCCTGCGAAGAACAGGAGGAAATACAGCGTCCCTATGCCAAGGCTTGTCCCAAGCGGAATCAGCAAGAACGTCAGCAACCCGATCAGAGACGCCAGCAACAGCGCGACACGGCGGCCCTTACGGTCGGACAGCCAGCCGAGCGGAAACTGGAATGCGACGCTGCCTACGATGAAAACGGTCAGTCCGAACGCGATGGCTTCATTGGAGAGGCCGACGCGAGACCCGTAAATCGGGAAATCGCCGACCAGCGCGCCGTCGAGGTAACCGTACACGAACGAGGCTCCCATCGCAAACGGCGCCACCCAAAGCAACCGCCAAAAACGCCTCAGTCCGCTGTCGCTGCCCTCCGCGTGTGCTTCTAAACGACCGTCTTGGTCAGACAGGCGGTAGATGAGGACATACGGGAGTGCATACAGTCCTGCGCAGAGTAAGAACGGTGCGTAGATCGAGAACTGGAGCAAGTTGATTCCCTGCGGACCCAGCAACATCCCGATCGCGATGGACAGTCCGTAGAAGCCAAACACGCGACCACGGTTGTCATTGGTAAGGATGGTATTCAGCCAAATCTCCGTTGCCACGTACAAACCTGTCAACGAAAGACCTAACAACAAGCGCAGGATCAGCCAGACAAGCGTGTTGTCCAAGATTGGAAACAGGATGGTCAGCAACGTGGTGATGACGATGCTTCCCAGCACCGTGCGTCGCGCACCAAAGCGGCGCACGACAGGCTCGACCAAGGGGGAAGCTACGATGAAACCGAAGTAAAGAGCCGTGGTACCGAGACCGTTTACGAACGGGGAGATACCGCGACGTTCTAAGAGCAACGCCAACAGGGGGACAAGTAATCCCTGTGATAAGCCGACGACCGAAATGGAGACGAGGATGGCGACGAGACGACGACGCATACGATAGACCTCCTCTACTCCAAGATACACAAAACGCGGTCAGGCTCAGAAGAACCTGACCGCGCTTGTTCAACACGTCATTGTGGTCGGAACACAGAGATTCGAACTCTGGACCTCTCGCTCCCAAGGCGAGCGCGCTACCAGGCTGCGCTATGTTCCGATAAAGATAATGGGTGGTGGGCCCACCAGGACTCGAACCTGGGACCAACCGGTTATGAGCCGGCCGCTCTAACCAACTGAGCTATAGGCCCGAAATACGATGATGGAGCGGAAGACGGGATTCGAACCCGCGACCCTCGCCTTGGCAAGGCGATGCTCTACCCCTGAGCCACTTCCGCATGAGAACAAGATTTATAGTACCATGCGCTTAGAGCTGATGCAAGTGCAATTTCTTGGAAGACCTGTCGAATTCAAGTTGGCACGCATTCGACCAAAAACTCTCCCTCCGTTACGGAGGGAGGATTTCCGTCTCTTGCATTTGCCTCGCGACGTCCTACTCTCCCGGGACCCTGCGGTCCAAGTACCATCGGCGCTGGAAAGCTTAACTTCTGTGTTCGGGATGGGAACAGGTGTGACCTTTCCGCCATCATCACGAGACAT